>CAZKXV010000259.1:0-2506 GCA_964556835.1 uncultured Clostridia bacterium | reverse complement strand
ATGTGCTTAACATTCCTTGCAAAAACCCATTGTATTCACAAAATACTCAAAAGCTTTATTTCCAATGATATCATTTTTGAATATTGCTGTACAATCAAGTATTTTTTCGCAAGATTTATTGATATATTCTGTGATAACTTTACTTGCCTCACCTACTGATAAGCTATTGCCATTATCATTACTAAGCTGGACTATCATTGCGAGATGCTTACTCATAGGATGTTTCTCATCTACAAGTTCTTTGAAATTAAGTTCCCGCTCACCTGTAAGGTAGCTAGTGATTGTTTCAAATTCTTTATATAATCTGCCTGGAAGAATAAATAATCCCATTACCTCAATAAGACCAATGCTTTCTTTCTTAATATTATGCAGGTCTTCAGTAGGATGATATATACCATATGGATGCTCTTCATCAGTACGATTATTTCTAAGTATCATATCTACTACATAGATATCATCTTCCAATCTGACTACTGGTGTTATCGCATTATGTTGTTTTTTACCTTTAGCCACTAAGCCAATTTGGTCATCTGAATAGCTTGCCCAACATTCCATAACATAGCCCGCTAATTTCATTATCTCAGCGGCACTATTACTCTGTAATCTAATTACACTATTGTACCAATCTAATATTTGTAGAGAAGACTTGCAAAAACTATCATGAAAATATTCGTCTATCGCACCTGCATTCATCATCGGCAAGACTTTCGCGCCACCTTGATAATGGTCATGTGCTAGAATTGACCCACCTACAATAGGCAGTGCGGCATTAGAGCCTATAAAATACATTGGAAATAATTCAACAAAATCAACCATTCTAGCTATTGCGTTCGTATCTACTACCATAGGTCTATGCTCATTAGATAAAGCTATCAGATGTTCTTCGAAATATGAATATGGTGAATACTGAAAATGCCAAGGTTCATCACCTAAGAAAATAGGAATAGTCCTAAGAGTTTGCCTTGCAGGCCAGTTGGCATTGCCGCTAAATCCAACATTTTCTGCACATAACCTACACTTCGGGTAGCTATTTTGAGGTGCACAACTTGCTTTCAGTACTTCTTTAGGGTCTTTTTCGGGCTTAGAAAGATTGATTGTAATCTTTAGGTCGCCCCTTTCCCCAGTATAATTCCAAGAAACATTTTTCGAAATATCCGCCATTCTGATATAATTGGATTTGATAGAAATATCATAGAAGTACTCTAGAGCTTTTTCCATTCCCTCCATTCTAGCTATACATTCAAAAGTCGCAATTATTTGAGAAGGATTAGGAAGCAATATTCCCATTATTTTAGTCTCAAAAAGCAATCTATCACTTTCATCAATTATCTTGTTTTCTACAGCATAATCTGTCAAATCATCTAAAATCTCTTGTAGCTCTCGGTATTCCTCTAATCTCTCCCCTAAATCATAAACTTTGAATAGGTCAAAAAGCCCATTTCTGATAAATGCAATATCATCTACATCTATAAATAATTCATTTTGCGCGTATATTACTAATTCTTCTATTAAGTCTTGTGTTTTTTTCATTCCTACCTCTTGCAAGTATTGTTTGCGCTGTGTTATAATATTGTTATTATACACTAAAGGAGTAGTTTATGGCAAGCATTGGAAATGCAAATAAACTCATTCAGAGTGATTCGTTTGCAGAAAGAATAGACCAAATTTATTCGAAAGGACATTATGAGACACAGATACTAAGATATGAGGTTCTGCTTGAGGTATTTTCGAAGCATTTTGGTAATGAAATTGATGGTCTATATTCATCACCAGGCAGAATTGAAATATGCGGTAATCATACAGACCATAACAATGGCAAAGTACTCTGCGCTGCTGTAAATTCAGATACCATAGGGGCGGTGAAGAAAACTGATACAGGAATTATTAGGATTGCGTCACAAGGTTTTCCTGTAGTCAAAGTTGATATCAAAGATATGACATATAGAAAAGAAGAAATTGGTACTAGCGAAGCATTGGTTAGAGGAATTATAAGATATATGGTAGACAAAGGACGCAAGATAGGCTCATTTGATTGTGCTACCATTTCCAATATATACAAAGGAGCAGGAGTATCCTCATCTGCTGCTTTTGAATGCTTAATCATAAGAATTCTAAACGACCTATTCAATGACAACGAAATGCACCCTATCGATATTGCGAAAACTGCTCAGTTTGCTGAATCCAAGTATTTTGGCAAGCCTTGCGGACTAATGGATCAAGCGGCTATAGCAATAGGTGGAGTAAGTTATATAGATTTTGAAGATGAACACAATCCGGTAATTAGAAGTATGAACTGGAGATTTGATATTACTGTAGTACTTATTAATACTGGCGGAGACCATTCGAACTTAACTAGTCATTATCACTCCATCAAGGATGAGATGTCTAGCATTGCTGAATATTATGGTTACAAATCTCTTTGATAACTCGAAGAGATTTGTAACCATAATAGTCAGCAATGCTAGACATCTCATCCTTGATGGAGTGATAATGACTAGTTAAGTTC
>CAZKXV010000258.1:0-2526 GCA_964556835.1 uncultured Clostridia bacterium | reverse complement strand
TTCAAGTACTGAGCTTTCTAGTTTCACTTTATCAATCATATTGACAAATGGTTTCTGAGATACTAAAAGGATAATGACTATAATAGCTATAATCATATCAGGGATTAAGTATGTAGCATTGTATAAGAATGAATATACAAAACCCGACATATCAACTGTAGCACCACCTATAGGGATATCAGGCGACCTTGAGTCAATTGAGCTGTAGAAGACATAACCTGCTAAGATATGCACAATTAATCTTACAACATATACAGCACCAGTACCTATAGGTAGAGACTTCCTTGTATCTTTGATATATATGCCAACAAGTCCTGCCATAGCAATACTTGTAAATGCTAACAAATAATCAAGCATAAACTGTATTGGTGTAAGGAAGTATGGACCTGCTATAAACTGCAATAAACCATATATTAAGCCCGCAAAGAGCCCTTCCTTAAATCCAAACATATAACTATAAATAATCAAAGGCACCATACTAGCTATGGTAATAGCACCACCATAAGGCATTGAAAAAACCTTAACAAATGATAATGCGAATGATAATCCAATAGAAATAGCGGCGAAAGCTAGCACTTTTGCATTAAACTCTTTCTTTCTAAGTGATACTATAACACCTAGAAACAAGACAATTGCAATAGCAGAAATAATAGTAATAGTTTGTGGCATTTCAGCAAGAAATAATTTCATAATTTTCACTCCAAATGGGGCAAAATGAGAAAATCCCGACAGTTGTCGAGATAATGGATGTAAATAGGTAAATTTAATCTTCCTACGCAAGCATTATCTTACAGGTTGTAAGGGTGTGATCTCAGCTATATATATAGCACCCCTGATCTATTTTATTAAATAAATATTATCACACATTAGATAATTAGTCAAACAAAACTATTATGAATTCAAAAGAATTTACAACTAAAACAATATAATGTATAATAATCTAACAAGGAGATATATTATGTCTAATTTTTTTAGTTTTATAAGCAGAATGAAATATATTGAACGTTGGTCGCTTATGCGTAATACAATCAAAGAGAATATTATGGAACACAGCGAACAAGTAGCACAAATAGGGCATGCTTTAGCTTTAATTCGCAATAGGTTCTTCGATGGTAATATTAATGCCGAGAAAGTAGCACTTATCGGTATGTACCATGAAGTAGCTGAAGTTATAACAGGCGACTTGCCTACCCCTATTAAGTACTATAATCTTGGGATAAAAGACGAATTCAAGAAATTAGAATTAAATGCGACTAAGAAAATTCTTGCAATGCTACCTGAAGAATTACAACCTGACTATAGGGATATCATTCTAGCTGACACCTCTAGCGAAGAATACAAATTAATGAAATGTGCAGACAAAATCTGTGCTTATATTAAGTGTATAGAAGAAATTAGAAGCGGAAACAGCGAGTTCACGGAAGCCAAAAAAAGTACGAAAAAGGCTATCGATGAAATAACCTACCCTGAAGTAAAATATTTTATGGATAATTTTATTGATGGTTTTGAGAAAACATTGGATGAGATTAATTCGTAGACTGCACTCATACATTACAACTTGATAATTCTATTTATATACAAATGCACCGCAATTTAAGATAAATACTTAATTGCAGTGCATTTTTCTATATATCAGTCAAATTATTAATGATAATCTATATTATATACTTATTATCCTTAGCCTTTGCACTTTCTATTTCAGCTTTCTTTTCTTCGTATCCCACTCTTCCAAATAGTGCATATGTTGCATTTTTGCCCTCTTCTACACCCGGTTGGTTAAAGGTATCTATATTGAGCATTGAACCACAATAAGCAGTTTCTAACATAAATAGCATTAATAATTGTCCTAAACTAAACTCGTCTAACTTAGAAATAGTGATAGTATGATTAAGTCTTTCGCTCTTTGTTAATGCATATTCAGTAGCTAATCTCTCTGTATTAAGCAATCTACCCATTGGAGTACCACATAAGAAATTTACATCTGGAAAATCATCAAGCCCCTCTGGAATAATTACTTCGCTTCTAAATTCTTCTACTGCAATTATAGTCATTACTTTATCATAAGGACCTTCAGTATACAATTGAACTTGAGAATGTTGATCAGTTACACCAAGTGCCTTTACGGGCGTTTGTCCGACATTGCAAGGCTTGCCATCTAAGTCAATATTCTTACCAAGACTCTCTCCCCACAATTGACAATACCAGTCCGCAACATATTTCAAGCTATCTGCATAAGGCATCATAACAGAAATATTCTTACCTCTATTCATTGCAATATACTGTAAAGTTGCACTCATTAGAGCAGGATTAGCGTACGGGTCTGCACTTCCACAAGTTGCATACATATCAGCTGCCCCCTTAAGTAATTGCTTAATATCTATATCCATAACTGCAGCAGCAAGTAATCCTACTGGTGATAATTGACTAAATCTACCACCCACACCATCAGGGATAAAGAAAGTTTTATACCCTTCTTTCTTCGCAAGTTTAATCAAATTACCACGGCTTTCTGAAGTTGTAGCTATG
>CAZKXV010000257.1:0-2535 GCA_964556835.1 uncultured Clostridia bacterium | reverse complement strand
ATAAACTATTTATATGATAATAACAAGTGTTATTATGTGAAGTCGAATTTATTGCAGTATATATATTGATTTAATTTGCTTTTTCTAATTATATCAAGACAATTATCGTTTCTATGAAAGAATTGAAAATAACCGCTGACATAAGTCAGCGGTTATTCAGTTAATAGAATATTATATAATTCGATTAGCTAATCGCTTCTACCATCTTAGTGAAAATAACGCCTAGTGCAAACGCACCTGCATCAGGATAGCTCAAGCTTCTTTCTCCTACATTAGCCGCTCTACCCATCTTAGCGCCAAATTCTTTAGTCTTTTCTGCACCTTGAACCGCAGCTTCAGCAGCTTTAGCCATAGCTTCAAGAAGGTCTTCACCTCTATCGCCCGCTTCACTTAGATAATCAGCACATGGAACAAGTGCATCAATAAGCGTTTTGTCACCTACTACAGCACCTCTACCAAATGAACGTGCACCTGTTTTCTGTATAGCCGCAACAGTTTCTTGCATTACAGCAGCAAGGTCAGCTAAACTCAATGAATCAAGACCTTTGGCAACTTTCGCCGCACCTCTAAATCCACTACCCCATATAGGACCAGAAGCACCACCGCAGTATTCCATTATTATCATACTACATGACTTAAGAAAACTACCTATATCTTCAGTGTCTAATTCAGCCCAATCAGCTTTGAGCTGTTTGAAACCTTTAGCGATAGACATACCAAAATCTCCGTCGCCTGCATAAGAATCTAGCTTACAGAATGGAACTTCGTTTTCTATAGCAACATCAGCCATAGTTTCAACTAATTTCATTACTTCAGTAATAGTTAATTTGTTCATTATTTTACCACCTTATTATTTGAGTGCAGGAGTATTTACTGGGCTATCAAGTAGCTCTTTCAACTCTGCATCTAATTTAAGAACAGATACACTAGCACCTGCCATATCAATAGAAGTCATATAGCTACCTACTAAAGTCTTGTATATCTTAATTCCTTTTTCTTCAAGAATTGTGCTTACTGAATTATTGAACAGATATAGCTCTTGAAGTGGTGTACCACCAAATCCATTGATTAACAAAGCAATTTCTTCGTCGCCCTTAAGTTTCATATCTTTCGCAATCAAGGCTATACATTTCTTTGCAAGCTCATCAGCAGTCATCAAATCTTCTCTTGCAATACCGGGTTCGCCATGGATACCAACACCAAACTCTAGCTTATCAGCTTCAAGGTCAAATGTAGGAGCACCAGCAGCAGGAACGGTACAAGAAGTTAATGCGAAACCAACAGAACGAACATTATCAATAGCTTTCTGAGCTGCTGCCTTAACACCATCAAGGTCTAGTCCTTTTGCAGCTGCAGCACCAGCAATCTTATGAACGAATATTGTGCCAGCAACACCACGTCTACCTACAGAGAATTGACCTTCTGCACCTTCAGCAATATCTAATGCCACATCATCTTTCACGTAGACGGCAGTTACATTCATATCATCATCTTCTTCCGCCATTTCAGCAGCACCATCAAAATTCATACAGTCACCACTGTAATTTTTCACGATTAATAATGTGCCTTTGTTTGACTCTGTTTTCACAATGCCGTTATAAATCTGCATTATTGAAGGGCTAGCAAATACATCGCCGCAAATGGCAGCATCTAGCATACCTTCACCAATAAAACCAGCATGAGCTGGCTCATGACCACTTCCTCCACCACTAATTAGAGTTACTTTATTCTTATCTATCTTGGCCTTCTTAATAACCTTATATTTCTCAATTAGTTCAAGTTCAGGATGGGCTTTTATAATGCCCTTACACATTTCTATTACTACACTCTCAGGTGTATTTATTATTTTCTTCATTTATAATACCTCTCAATTAATTATCCGCAGCAACATTCGCCCTTAGCAGCAGCACCTAACTTGTCAGCAGCAAGAATAGCAGCAGCAACCATATCAGCAGTTACAGGGAATGGCATATTATGAATTGACTCTTCAGGAATAGTCGATTGAGCAGCAACTTTCGCAAGTCTATCTGCTCCTATTTCTTGTACTCCTAGATCAGCAAGGCAGATAGGCAAGCCAACAGAAAGACAGAAATCAAGAACTTCTTGTATTTCTTCTGAGTCAGCATTCTCAAGAACTAAGTGAACCAAAGTTCCAAAAGCAACTTTCTCACCATGGAAATACTTATGAGTTTCTTCAAGCACAGTAAGCCCATTATGAATAGCATGAGCAGCAGCAAGACCGCCACTTTCAAAACCAACACCTGACAAAAGAATATTAGTCTCTACTATATTCTCTAAGGCAGCGGTAACAACATTCGCATCACAAGCAAGTTTCGCCTTATAACCATCTTCTAGAAGAGTATCATAACACAAAGTAGCAAGAGCTAAAGCTGCTTTAGTACCACAAGCATAAGGCATTTGGTAACCACTAGCATTAACTCTAGCGTAAGCTCTAGCACAAGAACGAGCTTCAAAATAAGTAGAAAGAGCATCACCCATTCCAGAAACTAAAAATCTAGTTGGAGCACAAGCAAC
>CAZKXV010000256.1:0-2552 GCA_964556835.1 uncultured Clostridia bacterium | reverse complement strand
CATCTATCATACAGGCTTTTTTATTTACCTGTCCGTGAAATAGGGTTCACATCAATTCTTTAATTACTTTATTTTTATCTATTTTAAAAACCACATACATTGGACTAACAAGACCTATTTTATCATTCTTTAAATATGCAATAGATCCAATATTTAATCTAGCAGGATTATATGCAAACATATTAGGTTCTATTATATTATATTGAGAAGTATTCTTACTATGTATTTTGTTTACGTGATATTTAGAAGACTCTATAATTCCTTCTATATTACTAATTGCATAAACAGTTGTAATGCTATTATTAGTTTTCCCTTTGCTATTTACTCTTTTTATTAAACTGCCTAAGTTAACATACTCCACCCCATTCGGGCAAAGTTCGGCTATTAGTCTATCTAGCTCACTCATTAATTTGCCCTCCACTAGTTACTTTTTTTATCACTTTATCAAAGTCTGAGGTTATTTTTTGGGTCTTATTGAACTCCAAATATTCCCGTCCAGCTTTCTCTCCTGCGATTTTTGCAGATACTTTCCCTTTGTTTTTGAGAATATCATACTTTCGAAATGATAGAAATTCATTTATACTTGTTGCAAATTCTCGCATTGTGAAGGTGTTTTCACGGTCAATCAAATCTTCAACATAATCGAAGTACCCTGAAACTGTTCTTTCTAGTCTTTTTATTTCTTTTTCTGCTAGGTAATTCTTTGCTATCTTTGTATCGGATTTCAGTATTCTGCCAGCTGGGGCATTCTTCCAAGTAGTAAGCCCCATATTATCTTTATTCTTATCAGCTAAACTATAAACTATTTCCGCTGCGGTATGCCCTGTAATTGCATAATGGAACTTATTCTGTACTGTTGCATAGAAATTACTTGTAACTTCTGACTTGTTGTCATAATCAATGCTACATTCTTGAAATATATCCGTAATCTGTTGCCAAATTCTTCTTTCACTCGACCTAATTGAGCGAACCCTCTCTAGTAGCTCTTTGAAATAATCTTTGCCAAATACTTCATTGCCTTGACTTAATCTGTCATCATCTAGGACAAAACCTTTCTGCATATATTCTTTTAGTATTTTAGTCGCCCATATTCTAAAATTAGTTGCTTTTGATGAATTAACTCTATACCCTACCGATATAATAGCATCAAGATTATAAAATTTTACTGTTCTTTTGACATTTCTATTCCCTTCATCTTGAACTACCGAGATTTCCTCGGTAGTTGCACCTTCTTCTAATTCTCTCTCTTTAAAGATGTTTTTGAGGTGTAAAGAAATATTATCAGTTGAGCAACCAAACAATTCTCCCATTACCTTTTGATTCAGCCAAACTGTCTCATCTTTCACAAAAACATTAACTTTAATATCAGCTGTGGGGGTACTATAAATTAGAAATTGTAATTCTTTATTCATTCGCCCACCTCAATTTCAGCTATAATCTTATCTATCTCAGTGCGCAAGACTTTTTCACGTGCAACAATTTGCTTAATTTCTGCATTTAATTCGGTGATATTGATAATCTCTCTAGTATCTTCTTGCTCTACATACGAGCTAACGGAAAGATTATATTCGTTTTCTGCTATTTCACAAATCTCTACTAATCTTGTGAAGTATTCGCTATCTTCTCTAGTTGTATATGAATTAATAATTTTCTTAATATTATCATCAGTTAATTTATTGCTATTGGTAACTTTCACACATTCACTAGATGCATCAATGAAAAGGGTGCTATTGAGTGACTTTGATTTCTTGATTACCATTATGCAGGTTGCGATACTAGTACCATAGAACAAGTTATTAGGTAATTGGATAATACAATCGATAAAGTTATTATCAATAAGATACTTACGAATTTTCTGCTCTGCTCCACCTCTATACATAACTCCAGGGAAACATACAATTGCAGCCGTTCCATTAGTTGCTAGCCATGAAAGGCTATGCATTATAAAAGCTAAATCCGCTTTCGACTTAGGAGCAAGTACTCCTGCTGGTGAAAATCTTGGGTCGTTGATTAGTAGAGAATTATCCTTACCCTCCCACTTAATAGAGTACGGGGGATTAGAGACTATAGCCTCAAATGGCTCATCGTCCCAATGTTGTGGTGAAATAAGTGTATCGTCATGAGCAATATCAAACTTGTCAAAATCAATATCATGAAGAAACATATTAATACGGCACAAGTTATATGTTGTGATATTTATTTCTTGACCATAGAACCCTTGACGGACATTATCCTTACCAAGTATCTTAGCAAATTTCAAAAGTAAAGAACCACTACCACAAGCAGGGTCATAAACTTTATTAACATCTGTTTTACCTACAATAGTAATTCTTGTTAATAGCTCTGATACTTCTTGAGGTGTATAATATTCCCCACCACTTTTTCCTGCATTTGATGCATACATACCCATAAGGAATTCATAAGCATCTCCAAACGCATCAATAGTATTGTCCTTATATTCGCCTAAGTTCATATCACCCACGCCTTTTAATAACTTTACTAACATTGCATTTCTTTTTGCTACCGTTCCACCTAGTTTATTACTATTAACA
>CAZKXV010000255.1:0-2555 GCA_964556835.1 uncultured Clostridia bacterium | reverse complement strand
CATTCATATATTACAATATATAAATATTATACTCCAATAATTAATTCTTGTCAACAATAAATTAAAAAATAAAACCTAATTAGAAATTTAAACTATATAAAAGATGCTTGCAGTGCAAACGCCTTTTAAGCAGTAATCTAGTTTCTGAATCTCAAATATCCCATTAATTATAAGAAATAAATCATATGATAAAGGAACAATAAAATTAAGCTAAAAAGAACAAAAAATCAAGTGAGAATACAAAAATAATTAACAAGATTCAAAATACAGCGTAAGACTTTTTGCGTAGTTTGGTTGGCCTCCGCCAATTGACAAGGAATGCTTACCATTAAGTAATAACTCATCACCATTAATATCTATTGCATAAAAATCAATCTTGTTTAGCTTAAATTCTATTGTTTTTGTTTTTGATTTTTTTATAAATATTCTTTTAAAAGAGATGAGTTTGATTTTGGGTTGTTGTAGATTACCTTCAGGGTATTTTAAATATATTTGAATAACTTCATCTGCATCATAATTGCCACTATTTGTTATATCTACAGAAATCGAAATATCATCATTAATAATATTAGTGTTAGTCTGAAAATTAAAATATTCGAAATTTGTGTAAGACAATCCGTAACCAAAAGGATATAAAGGCTTACCCGTAAAATATCTGTAAGTGCGATTGCTCATAGAATAATCATAAAAATCAGGCAAATCATTATCATTTGCATAGAAGGTTATAGGAGTTCTGCCTGAGGGAGATACTTCGCCAAATAGTATATTGGCAATAGCTTCTCCGCCTAATGCTCCGGGATACCAACATTGCATTATAGCGTCAACTTTATCAATAATAGGCGAAAAATTAATACAACTACCTGAAAAGTTAAGAATGATAATTTTTTTATTTAGTTTAGCTACCTCAGTTATTAAATCAATTTGTATTTTCGGCAAATTAATGGAGTCTCTATCGCCTTGATTGCCAACGATCCCTTCTTTTCCTGCTCCAGCATCACCAGCCTCTCCCTCTAGCGAACTGTCAATACCAGTGGCTATGAATACTATTTCGCTATTTTCGGCTATTTTTAAACCCTTACTATAAGCTTCAAAATCTTTAATTTTACCACAAAGAGGAATAGTTCTTTCATAAGAAAATTTTTCACCTAAAATTTGTTTTATACTATCATAGCAATTAATAAATCTAGATGGTGTTCCATAATAGTTCCCAAGATATGCTAATTCATTTGTAGCATTTGCACCAAGAATGCAAGCGCTTGCTATTTCTTTTGCATTTAATGGTAGAACATTGTTTTTGTTTTCAAATAAAACAATGCTTTTTTCAGCAACTTTAATAGCATAGTTTTCATGTTCTTCGCAAGCTATTTTGCTAGTCGGTATTTTAGAATAATCACAATCATTATTGAACATTCCTAATTTAAATCTAGTAGTTAGAATGCGTGTTAACGCTCTATCAATATCTTCAATAGAAGCATATCCAAGCCTAATTGCAATGGGTAGAAGCGAATAAAAAACACCACACTCCAAGTCCAGTCCTGATTTTAGAGCAAGAGAGACTCCTTTGAGAGGATTATATGTGATTTTGTGATGAAAAATAATATCTTTAACACTACCGCAATCAGAAACAACATGACCATCAAAAGACCATTTACCTCTTAAAATATCTTGTAATAAATATTTGCTAGCAGCGCAAGCTTCTCCATTTAATCGATTATAGGCAGTCATTATACTTTCTACCTTAGCAAGTTTTACAGCCTTTTCAAAAGCATAAAGATATGTCTCTGCTAAATCTTTTTTGCTAACTATAGCATTAAATGAGTGTCTTTCAGCTTCTGGACCACTATGAACAGCAAAGTGTTTTGCACAAGCAGCAACTTTAAGGTATTTTTCATTTTGACCTTGTAATCCATTAATATAACTGACCGCAAGAATAGAAGTTAGGTAAGGGTCTTCGCCATAAGTCTCTTGACCTCGTCCCCAACGTGGATCACGGACTATATTAATATTTGGTGACCAGAAAGTTAATCCATTATATTTTCCTCTTATTCCATTTCTAACAAATTCGTGGTGCTTTGCCCTTGCTTCAGTTGAAATCATATCTCCAATATTATATAATATTTCATCACTAAATGTGGCTGCCATGCAAATCGATTGAGGAAATACTGTAGCTAATCCTGCACGAGCAACTCCATGCGAACATTCATTCCACCAATTATATTCAGGTATATTATATTTCTTTAGAGCTTTACTATGATTACGTAATTGACTAATTTTTTCACTTAATGTCATTATGGAAACTAAATCACTAGCTTTTTTTTTAAATTCTTGAACATAATTAAATTTTACCATAATGCTCCTTCAAGCTATACAATTTTTATTATATGACTTTTATATTAGGATATTATCATAAAGATTATTTGTTGTCAAATAAAGCATATAAAAATTATAATACGTTATAACAAGATGCATTATATGTTATAAAAAAGTATTTAAATTAAATAATTCTTAATTTTGTTATAAAATATAACTTAATCAATAAGAAGTATATTTATGAA
>CAZKXV010000254.1:0-2583 GCA_964556835.1 uncultured Clostridia bacterium | reverse complement strand
TCACAAAACCCCTTTGATACTCAATTTATCAAAGGGGTTTGTCTACAGTCTGAAAGAACCACAGTATAGTGGTTCTTTTTAATTCTATTTTGTTTGAAAAATATATTAATAATGCCATTTTCATAATATAAAGATGTTAGAAATAATAAAAATTTAGAAAAATAAAAAATAATTTGATTTACCCCTTGATTTTTCTATTATTATAGGTTACAATGTATTTGGTGGTCGTACCACAGAATAAGAATTACTAGAGGAATTATGTCAAAACTGAGTAAAAGACAAGAATTTATAGCACAAATTGAACATATGATACTTTCCAAAGAATTATCTATTGGTGATAGACTACCAACTGAAAGAGAGCTTGTTACTAGATTTGATACTAGCAGAACTGTTGTAAATGCTTCTATCAAAGAGCTTGCACAAAAAGGTTTTCTTAAAATAGTGCCTAGAAAGTGGACAGAAGTTGCTGATTATAAGAGGCAAGGCACTCTAGCTGTATTAGAGGCTATTATGGACTTTAATGGCGATAATTTAGATATCAACTTGCTTGATGGTGTTCTAGAAACTCGATTAATTATTGAAACAAAATCTGTTGAGCTTGCCTGTATCAAAAATAACGCTAATGATATAGAGATTCTAAGAGATATTAATTCTAAGGAGTTATCTGATAATGACTTAGAAACTACTGTTGCTCTTGATTTTGATTTTCACCATACTATCGCAGTAATTAGCCAAAATCCAGTATATCCGCTTGTATTAAAGTCTTTTGAAGCTATGTCTCGTAAGTTTATCAAGATGTTCTATTCTAACCTTACAGATAAGGAGTTGGTATCAATTTATCATAAGAAGATAATTGATTATATAGAAAATCGTGATGTAGTAAATGCTGTGGAAACAACAAAAGCCATGCTAGAGCATGGAAGAAATAAAATATTTGAAATTATAGGAGGCGAGTTATATGAGTAATGACAATGTAACCAAAATGAAAGAACCGGGCAAATTGTCGCCAAGAGTGAAATGGTTGAGAGATTATTTCTTCGAGGGAACGGCTAGGAAATGGAATAATGAATCACTTTGTTATAGTACTGGAGTTCTATGGGATACTATATATAATGAAGTGGCTTATTACATAGTACCTGAAACATATACTTTCCTAAAGACATTTACTTCTTCAACATTGCAAGCAGCGAAAAATATATCTATGGGCGATGATTTCTACAATAATCCTATAGTTGTTCGTAGAGCGATGTTTCTAGAGGAGATAATGTCGAAACATATTCCTTGTGATATAGTTGGTGATGATTTGATAGCAGGCGGACAGTTTAATGTCTATACTTCGCTTTGTCTAACAGAGAAAGAAACTAAGAAAAGAAAGAAATTGGTGAATGGCAAAAATGGAGTAGGAGCTGCAATGAAAAGGTTTCACGACCATGGTTATGGTAATTCAGGAGCTTCAAGCGGACACTTAATTTCTGATTATGAAAGGGTATTGAAAATAGGCTTCAAGGGTATATTTGATGAACTTGATGAGATATTTACTTCAATGACCGAAGAAGAAAAAAATTCTAGAGCTGGCGCACAAATAAAAGCTATGATGATTAGTGCGAAAATGCCACAAAAACTTGCATTAAGGTATTCAAAGCTTTGTGAAGAAATGGCTGCCAAAGAGAAAAGAGCGAAGAGAAAGGCAGAGCTAATAAAGATGAGCGAAAATCTCAAAATTGTGCCTTATGAACCTGCGGGAGATTTCTATCAAGCGATACAATCCTTATGGCTTATGCATATGCTTGTGATGTCAGATGAGAATTATCCCGGACCTGGCGTTTCATTCGGTAGACTTGACCAATATCTATACCCTTATTATAAGATATCGAAAGATAGCGGTATGACTAAAGAATTTATGAAAGAAATATTAGGTTGTTTCTGGTTTCATTGCAATACTGTATATGATTCACAGATTCGAGTAGGTGCAAATCAAGGCATTACTGCTGGATTTGGACAACTATTCAATTTGTCAGGAATGGGTAAAGATGGCAAAGATATGACTAATGAACTTACATATCTTATGTTAGAAATGATTGATGATATGAGTCCTATACTTGAACCTAAGCCTAATGTAAGATTGCATAAGAATACACCTGATAAATTACTTGATATAGTGGTTGATATGGTTCTATCTAGTCAGGGCGCACCGTTCTTGTTGAATTTCGATGAACGGTCTATGGCGGGGATGTTAAGAGAAGCGAAAGTTGCAGGTATTGAAGACCTAATTAATATAGATAATGTGTATGAATATGCATCAGTTGGTTGTCTTGAGAATACAATGTGTGGCAATGATAGGTCGGGTACAGTTGATAGTAATTTGAATCTACTCAAAGCTGTCGAACTTGCAATGAATAATGGTAAGGATATGTTGCCAGTCTATGACCCAATGACTAAGAAATATGAAAAAATTAAACAAGATGGTTATGCTACAGGTACAACCGATATGCTTGATACTTGGGATAAATTCTATAACGCTTACAAAAAACAGACAGAACTTATTGTCAAGAAAATTGTAGACTTGTATGAGATGAGTGAAGC
>CAZKXV010000253.1:0-2584 GCA_964556835.1 uncultured Clostridia bacterium | reverse complement strand
AAGGTGTAACTTTCCAATTAGCTAATGATATATCAATAGGGGAGAGTCATGATCCTGTAGGTAGTAGTTCAGAAAGACCATTTAATGGTACTTTCGATGGATGCGGTCTAACTATTACAATACAAGGACATCTTAAAGTTGTTAATGGTTACTCAGCAATATTTGGTTATGTAGGGCAACAGGGGCATGTCTTTAATATCAAAGTTAAGGTTCAAGCTAATGTAGGTAATTCTCCTAATAATGTAGATTATGCTGCAGCATTAGTGGCCTACAATGAAGGCTTAGTTGGGCAGGATTCATTTGCACTCAAGACATATGTCTATGTAAATTCAGGAATAATTCAAGGAAAGAGAGCAGCGGCTTTAGTTGCTTATAATGAAGGAATAGTACTAAATGCTGAAGTAGTTATTAATAGTGGATCTATTAGAGCAGGTAATAATTGTACAGAGGATACTGCACTAGGCGGAGCGATAGCGGAAAATGATGCCGTAGGTATAGTTAAGAATATTTTAGTTACTATTACTGAAGATGCGATACTTCAAATTTCTACTTTGCCAATTGGTTCTGGCGGCACAAGTACTTCTTATGGTGGTGGTGCAGTAGGTATCAATAATGGTAACTTGCACAGTGTTGTTGTCATTGCTAGAACAGATATAACTTCACAGTTTGGCAGCGATTATTATATTGGTGGTGTAGTAGGTACGGATGATTCTGAGGATACTAGTCGTTTATGGATGGTTATCGATGATCAAGAAAGTCTAGTTAGGATGGATCCTAATGGCGATGAAAACAATAGTGCAGGAGCTAATAGATTAGAAGTTAATGGACTAGGAACTTTCGAAGTTCAGGTTAACGCTAATTCTGTTGGCGACACAAGCGGGCTAGGCGGATTAATAGTATTTAATTCTGTTGATTTGAATTTATCTGATTCTAGAGAATTCTATGGTTATATGTTCGACTTGACAGGAAATAATGTTGTTGGCACAAACTATGGTGCTTCTCAAAGCTATTTTACTCCACAATTTGACTTAAATGATGATGATTATAATCTAGAGAATCAGACAGTTATCTCTGTTTTTGCAACTCATAACATTAATAGTTATGCAGATCTTGTAACATTATCTAATGATATTAATTCTAAGAACAATCCTAGTATTACATATAATCTTAATACGAATATTGTATTTAATGATAATACTGAGTCATTTATACCTATAGGTACTGAAGAATTCCCATTTAATGGTCAATTTGAAGGCAACCAACATAAGATTGAAGTTAAGAATAGTTTAGCTACTTTTAATGGTCTTTTTGGTGAAATTGCAGAAAACGGTAGTGTTGATTACTTGATTTTCTATATATGGAAGGAAGCTGAAGAAGTGGTTGCGGATGCAACAGGTAATATTGGTCTAATAGCTAACGTAAATAGAGGTGAGATTTCGAATATTATTTTACAATGTGTAGTAGGAATTAAGGGTGAATATGCTGGTGGTGTTGTAGGTGTCAACTATGGTACTATTCGATCAATAGATATAGAAATGAAGAAAAATACTATCGATACTTCGGATATCACAGGTTCAGTTGTAGGTATATATGCAGCAGGCGGTATTGCGGGTGTTAACTATGGAACGATAGGTGATGATGTTGCTCAAGATATCCTTATAGAGTTTGATGAGAATGCATATATCACAGCGACAGGGGTGATTCTCCCTTCTACAACTGTTAAGTCTTGTGCAGGGGGTATTGTAGGTATCAATGGCATCACTAGTGAGATGGGGATTACTTATTCGGGTATAATTAAGAATGCACATATTGAGCTTACTGTCCCTATTTCTGCGGGAGAGGTAACTTCAGCAATTTCATATGCAGGCGGAATAAGCGGTTCTAATGAGGGCACTATTGAAACTTCTTTTGTACTTGTCGAAAATGGCGGTACTATTAATGCAACTTATACAGGTTTGGTTGCAGGCGAAAATTCAGGAACTATAGGCGCTCCCGTTGATCCATTAGAATCTGATTATGATATTAGTGTAGGTATCTATTCTGATATTAGCGGTGATTATATTGGTGGTGCTGTAGGAGTTATGACTTCAGGTATTGTTCAAAATGTTATTGTAATTATTGATGCGAATATTAACGCTACAAATAGTGTGGGTGGGCTTATTGGTATTTCAAGAGTGCTAGAAGGAGAAATAGCTGCAGTATATGATATCAAAATTGACCAAAGTTCAAGTAGTAGTATTCTAGCTACAAATAATGCTGGCGGACTTGTCGGTAGTAATGGTGAGCAATTAACTTATGAGGGTGCTGAAGTATCAAGAGTAGAATTGCATTTATATGGTGTTGTCTCTTGTTATAATGATGGTCCAGGCGCGTCTTCAAAAGCAGGCGGAGCATTCGGTTATAACTGGGCTCAAGTCTCTAATATGATTATCTATGTAGATAATGATATATCTGCAACATATGTCGGTTCCGTTGCTGGTATTAATGATTCTTTCGAGGGTGGAACAGCTGAAAATGTATGGGTATTGCTTAGCAACTCATATTCTATGAATGTTTCTACTTCAAGTACTACTGGGTATAATTC
>CAZKXV010000252.1:0-2596 GCA_964556835.1 uncultured Clostridia bacterium | reverse complement strand
AACGCAATGACATAGCAAATGTATAGCTACGGAAAAATCTTTTGCTTAGATTGAATATCATTCTTACAGCAAACAATAGCATAAATGTGATAAATACAGATGACATAAACATCATATATACAGTATTTATAGCACTTTCACTTCCGCTACTGAAAAATTGACTATAAGCACCTGAAGCGTATATCTGAAATATTTGAATGATAGAAACTCTTTGCGAAAAGATACTACCGAACCAAAGACTTAATATCAATAGTCCAGTAATTAAAGCCCTCACCAAGTAAGGCTGATTTATATTTGTATTAGATTGTTTTGCCATATCTGTAATTGCCATTATTATACACCCATTGTAGCCACTATATTAAATATCAAATCGCTTGCAAGAGGCATACCCAACTTGCCACTTTTTGTATCACTTTCTATCTTGTAGAGTTTGTCAAGAATACCTTTAATATACTTTTGGGATACTTTTCCAGCAAGATTTCTAGTATTTCTTATAACAAAATCTCTTGAACCTAGTATTTTCGCAAGCTCATTATCAGAAGTTTTGTTTCTGTCTAATGATACGTGCAAAATAAGCCTGTATTGTCTAATTAACCCCGCTAAGATTACCAATGGAAATATTTCATTCTCTTTCAATCCAAAATATATTTCTATTGCTTTTTCTTTGTCTTTGGCTATTATAGCGTTAGTTAGCTCATAAGTCTTATGTTCAGACTCTTCATATACACACTCTTTCACATCTTCAGCAGTTATCTCACCTTTATCCATAACATATAAGCATAGTTTCTCAACTTCTTTGGAAATACGAGTCATATTATTCATAGTGTATTGAGCTAATACTTTGCCTGCTTTTCTACTTATAATAATATCATGTAGCTTCGCTAATTCAACAATGACATCTATTACCTGATATTCACTCATCTTATTTCGTTCAAAATATTCTACTTTATTATAGTATTCCTTTAATTCATTTTTTTCATCATAAATTAGTAGAACACAATCACTAGAAGGAGATGCTATATAATTAGCTAGAGCCTCTTTTTCCAACACTAATAACTTACTCCGCAAATCAATATAAACAACTCGTCGACCACCAGTAAAAGAATAACACCGACAATGATCACTAATATTAGCTATTTCCTCTCCCTCAATTTCATTGAAATCAAGGCTAGTTTTGCCTCCGTCTAGCTGACAAATGACATATTCACAAATATCATTACATAAGAAATAGTCATCACCGCTAACGACAATGATATTAGGCAAGTTATTCAATGTAAGTGTTTTTATCGGATGGTCAAACATACTTATAATTATATAATAAGTAGGCTAATTTGTAAAGCTATCTTAATGAAGAACTAATATATCAACCGAAATAGTAACTATAAGAAGTATTCCCATCACTATATAGGCTGTTACTTTGTTTTTTCTATTCAAAAGCGAATATTTAGAACATATACATAATATTGCATAATAAGGAACCATAAAGAGAGCAGATAGATTAATTTCTAGAACTGAATATGGCAGAGATACAATTAACTTACATATCTCATAGATTCCGCTTAGTCCAATTACACCTACCCATATTATGCTTGATATTATAGGCATTATAATAGATATACTTACTGTAATAAGTAGTGTTATGTAAATAATAGGAACAAATGGTAGAATTATAATATTTACAATCAGAAAGTATAATGATATTTCCCCAAAATATACAATTAACAAAGGGAATAGTGCCAAGTTTGCGCTTATTGAAGTCGCTACTATAGAATTAATTATCTTTGGAAAAGGTAGAATATCAAATATTTTCTTATATAGGCACAATATACCAAGTACCGCTAAATAGCTCATTTGAAAGCTTATATTGAAAATATAAATAGGATTAATTATTAGAAGTATTATAGCAGATAATGCTAATAATGAAATCATATCATTGTATTTGCCACCTACTATACCTAACATCACAAATATTGAAATAAGAATTGCCCTGTTTACAGATGGTGTAAAACCACACAAATATGCATATATCATAAGCAGAATGGAAGTAACTAATACTCTAAAGTACTTATTCATATTAATCTTACTTAGCAACCAGAATATGAAACCGCATAATATTGCAACATGCATACCTGACACCACAAATACATGCGCTATACCTGCTTCAGATAATACATTTCTCACATCATAATTCATTATGCCCTTTGAAGCTGTAATTAGTGCATATGCCATTCCCTTAGTAGCCTCTGAAATATTTATACTTGATAAAGAATAATAAACACTTTCTCTAAACTCTTCATCTAGTAGTAATTTGCCTTGCTCTCTATTTTCAAGACTAATAACTTCAATATTGTAGTATTGTTTATTTATGTAATTACTCGTACTCCAGCTGTCATAGGGGTCTATACCATTAGGAATGATATCCCCTTTCATTGTGATTATATCTCCACATTCAAGCTCAACACCTGTAATCATACTATTTGGTATTATTATTTGTGATTTACCTTTAATCTTATCACCATTAACTACAATATCATCTACGATTGCTATTATTTCATTATCGGTATTATTTATACTATCTGTAACACGAACAACTATA
>CAZKXV010000251.1:0-2598 GCA_964556835.1 uncultured Clostridia bacterium | reverse complement strand
GGCACAAGTAATAAAGTATAATGAAGATCCTATGTGTGGATATGTTATGAGTGTAGGTTTCCAAGTCAGTTTCTTTGAGGGTGTTTGCAAATTATATGATAGAGAGGCTATAGATAAGATTGATCGTAATCTCCCACTCTATATAATATCAGGCGCTGAAGACCCTGTAGGAGAAAGAGGGGGCTTGGTTAAAGACCTTTACCAAATATATAAGCAAGCTGGGATGAAGAGCGTGGATATGAAGCTTTATCCGAACGCAAGGCATGAAATATTAAATGAGAGTAACAAAGAAGAAGTGTATGCTGATGTTTTAGCTTTCTTTAACTCGAATTTGGCATAGGATATAGTAATTGATAAGATTATTATAGAACCGCAAGTATTGCGGTTCTATTTTTTATCTAAATGTATGAAAACATTTTGTATTTTAATCAAATTATGATTATTTTAGTATAAAACCACAAAATTTTTTATTGATTTATTTACATTTTATATACAATATATGGTATAATTAGATATATAAGTATGCTATATGTTGCTTTTGGAGGATAAAATTGGCTAATAATAATTATACAACCAAAGATATACAAGTTCTTGAGGGATTGGAAGCTGTTCGGTTGCGTCCTGGTATGTATATCGGTACTACTGGAAACAAAGGTATGCACCATATTTTGTGGGAAATAGTGGACAATGGCATAGATGAAATTTCTAATGGATTCGGTAATCAGCTCAGAGTTACTATTCATAAAGATAATAGTATTACTGTGCAAGATGATGGACGAGGTATACCAATTGATATACATGATAAACTCAAGGTAAGTGGTGTGGAAGTAGTTTTTACTCAACTTCACGCAGGTGCGAAATTCTCCAATGAATCATATAGTTACTCGGGTGGTTTACATGGCGTTGGAGCTTCAGTAACTAATGCACTTTCAGAATGGGTCGAAGTGGAAATATATTCGAAAGGTAAAGAATATAAGATAGAGTTCTATTCACCTGAGATTAAAGGCGAGATTAAGAGCGGTATTGTAAGAAAACCGCTTGCTGCTACTGGTAGAAGAACGGATAAGACAGGAACGAAGGTAACATTTCTTGCAGATAGGCGGGTGTTCGGGAAAGAAAAATATAGTTTCAAAACAGTATCTACAAGATTGCAAGAATTAGCTTTTCTTAATAAAGGTATTCATATAGTTCTAGAAGATGAGAGAGTTGAAGAAGATGAGTTGACTTTGAGAGAGGAATACCAATATAATGGCGGCATAGTGGATTATGTTAAGAATATAAATGAAAGCAGAATTCCGCTTTATGATGACCCATTATTTTTTGAAGCCAAGGTAGATGATTATATTGTAGCTGTAGCTATTCAACATACAGATAGTTATAGCGACAATATTTTTAGTTATGTCAATAATATCAATACTACAGAAGGCGGTATGCACGAGACCGGTTTCAAGTCAGCATTCACCAAAGTAATGAATGATTTTGCAAGAAAAAGGAGTTTCATTAAAGAAAAAGAAGAAAATTTGCTTGGCGAAGATTATCGTGAGGGAATTTCAGTAGTGCTATCATTGAAGATGCATAATATTCAATTTGAAGGTCAAACAAAAACAAAATTAGGAAATCCAGAAGCCAAAAATATTGTTGAGAAAATTGTAATGGAAGAACTGCCCAAAGTTATTCAAGAACGTAAGAATATTAAGAATGCAGAAGCTATGGTCGAAAAAGCCTTAGAGGCAGCAAAAGTTAGACTAGCCACAAAGAATGCTAAGGCACTTGCTCGTAAGAAGAATAAAGCTACTTCGGGAAATTTGGTTGGTAAACTATCCTCATGTTCAGGCAGAAAGGCAGAAAAAAATGAATTATTTATTGTTGAGGGAGATAGTGCCGGCGGTAGTGCTAAGCAAGGAAGGGATAGGTCTTTTCAAGCTATTCTGCCACTGAAAGGCAAACCGCTCAATGTAGAAAAGAAAACTATATCTGATATTGTGAAAAATGAAGAAATGTGTGCTATTGTAAATGCGATTGGTACTGGATTTGGTTCGGATTTTGATATCAGTGGCTTGAAATACAACAAAATAGTTATTCTTGCCGATGCCGATCAAGATGGAGCGCATATTTGTGCTACTTTACTTACTTTTTTCTATCGTTATATGAAAGAGTTAATTATTGCGGGACATATCTATGTTGGGATGCCTCCACTTTTTAAGGTTGAAAAGAAAGGTTTCTTGAAATATGCTTTCAACGATGATGATGTTGCTGATGTAATAGAGGAAGCTGGAAGGGGTTATAAGGTTCAAAGGTATAAAGGATTAGGTGAGATGAATCCTATTCAATTATGGGATACTACCATGAACCCCGAAACTAGAATGATGAAACGTATAAATATCGATGATGCCGCAACTGCTGAGAAAATTATAGGTATTCTTATGGGCAAGAAAGCGGATGTGCGTAAGAATTATATATATAAGTATGCGAATTTCAATAAAGATGACAATTATGAGAATATAGGTGGATAAATATGGCAGATAATAAGCAATTAGAATTTAGCGAAGTTACAAGGATTATTGATAGAATTGTTGATACTTCCCTTGAGGATATGAT
>CAZKXV010000250.1:0-2598 GCA_964556835.1 uncultured Clostridia bacterium | reverse complement strand
TAACGTATACTCCCTTAGTCTATTACTTCGATGCCCATACTGCGTGCAGTACCAGCTATCATACTCATAGCAGATTCCGAACTAAAAGCATTAAGGTCTTTCATCTTAAGATCTGCAATTTCTTTCAATTGAGCTTTAGTAATTTTCGCAACTTTCACTTTGTGAGGTTCAGCTGAACCACTCTCAATCTGACAAGCCTTCTTAATAAGAACAGCAGCAGGTGGAGTCTTCATAATGAAAGAGAAAGTTCTATCTACATAGATAGTAATAACCACAGGAATTATCATTCCAAGTTGGTTACTTGTCTTTTCATTAAAGTCTTTAGTGAATCCAGGAATATTAATACCAAAAGGTCCTAAAGTTGAGCCGACAGGTGGACCAGGGGTCGCCTTACCAGCAGGTAATTGCAACTTAACGGTTGCAGTAATCTTCTTCTTAGCCATAATTATATCCTCCTATAGTGGTACAAACGAAATAGCGCTACGCTATCTCTCCCAAACAGACACTCAGTCTGCGATAAACTAATTATTGAATTTTCTGTACTTGAGAGAACTCAAGTTCAACAGGTGTAGGTCTACCAAACATAGAAACACTGACTTTAATTTTCTGTCTTTCTACATCGATATCTTTGACTTCACCAATAAAGCCGTCTAATGCACCAGCAATAACTTTAATGCTATCGCCTACATTTAGCATTAAATCTTCTGCATCCATACGCTCTAAGCCCATTCTCTTGACCTCTATATCAGTCAATGGCAACGGCTTACCCTTAGGTCCTACAAATCCGGTTACACCTCTTGTGTTAGTGATTAGAAACCACATTTCACTAGCATAGTCCATTTTTATAAAAATATACGTTGGAAACTTCTTGCGTTTAATGACTTTACGCTTACCTTTACTGTCTTCAACTATATCATCCTCTTCTGGGATAACAATCTCGACAATACGGTCTTGCAAACCATTATTTTCGCTCATTACGAACAAATCGTTAGAAACACTATGCTCATATCCCGAATAAGTATGAAGAACATACCAGTTAAAATTATCATTTGCACCCATAATCTAAGCCCCTACTAATAATTTGAACAAATATGAAAGCAAGCTATCGGTAAGTCCAATAGTTATTAAGAAAAATAGCACCACTACAAGTACAACGCCTGTATTCTTAACAACATCTTTACCTTTAGCCCAAGTAACTTTCTTAAGCTCGGAAATGATTTCCTTAATGGATTTAGATATCCTATGGAAGATATTCTTTTTCTTTTGAACTGTCTTAGTCTTAGCCATATTACTTTGTTTCCTTATGAACAGTATGTTTTTTGCAGAATCTACAGTATTTCTTAAGCTCTATCCTATCTGGATTTTTCTGCTTGTCTTTCTTTGTATCATAATTTCTTTGCTTGCATTCAGTACAAGCAAGAGTAATTTTTGTACGCATAATAGTTTGCCTCCAAAAAAATTACACCCCCTATTTAAGAGTGCCTATATAATATAACACTAAATAAATATAGTGTCAAGCAAAAATAAGCAAAATTATTAGAGAGTGAAAAATATATAAATATGCAAATACGACCGCATAAATGCGGTCGTATAACATATTCGTTTAATTATTATTCGATTACCTTAGCTACAACGCCCGAACCGACAGTTCTTCCACCTTCACGGATAGCGAAACGAAGTTCTTTCTCAATAGCGATAGGAGTGATTAACATAATCTCCATATCAACATGATCACCAGGCATTACCATTTCTACATTCTCTGGTAACTTGATTGAACCAGTAACGTCTGTAGTTCTGAAATAGAACTGTGGACGATATCCATTAAAGAAAGGAGTATGACGTCCACCCTCTTCCTTAGTAAGTACATACACTTGTGAATCAAAATGAGTATGTGGCTTAATACTACCTGGCTTACAAACAACTTGGCCTCTTTGGATATCATCACGGTTAACACCACGAAGAAGAATACCAATATTGTCGCCAGCTTCAGCATAGTCAAGAAGTTTTCTGAACATCTCAACGCCAGTACAAGTAGTTTCTCTAGCTTTATCAGATAAACCAACTATTTCTACTTTGTCGCCAATCTTTACCTTACCTCTCTCAACTCTACCAGTAGCAACAGTGCCACGACCAGTGATAGTAAATACATCCTCAACAGGCAACAAGAAAGGTTTCTCATTGTCTCTTATAGGATCAGGGATATAAGAATCAACAGCATCTAATAACTCTTGGAGACAAGCAACAGCAGGGTCATCTATATTACCTGCCATACAAGCTTCCATAGCTTTAAGACTTGAACCCTTAATAATAGGAGTGTCATCACCTGGGAAATCATACATAGTAAGCAATTCACGTACTTCCATTTCTACTAATTCGATTAGTTCATCATCATCAACTTGATCAGTCTTATTCAAGAAAACAATAATATATGGAACGCCAACCTGACGAGACAATACGATATGCTCTCTAGTCTGAGGCATAGGTCCATCAGTAGCTGCAACAACCAAGATAGCGCCGTCCATTTGAGCCGCACCTGTAATCATATTTTTTACATAATCGGCATGTCCTGGACAATCAACGTGTGCATAGTGTCGTTTT
>CAZKXV010000249.1:0-2610 GCA_964556835.1 uncultured Clostridia bacterium | reverse complement strand
CACTGGTATTTTGCCCACGTTTTCTATAACCGTAATACTCTCTATCGTTTGACTTGCAACTTGTCCTAAGCTCTCACCTGTAATTAGCACTCCACATTTTGCATTTTCAGCTATAATATTGCTAAGTCTAATCATAAATCTTCTTACTAATGTAATCATATATGATGCTGGACATTTTTTATGAATTTCTTGTTGAATTTCGGTCAGAGAAATCACATTTATCTTGATATTTCCACAATATTTTGAGAAAATCTCAGCTAGTTCAAGCACTTTTTGCTTAGCTTTCTCACTTGTATAAGGAAAGCTATGAAAATGAACGGCGCTGACACTAAGTCCCCTTTTTGCCATAAGAAAAGCAGCGACAGGACTATCTATACCTCCCGAAAGCAATAGCATACCTTTACCTGAAGTACCTACAGGAAGTCCGCCTAAACAAGGTATTTTTTCACACATAACGTAGGTCATTCCATTCTCTCTAATATCTACAAATATAGTATTATCTGGATTTTTGACATCAACTTCAAGATTGCTGTTCTCAAATACATATTCACCAATAATTGTTGCAATCTGTATGGAGTTTAATGCAAGCGTTTTGTCTGCTCTATTTACTGTAATTCTGAAAGTGCCTGACTTTGGTGCTATTTCTAGTGCAATTTCTTTGATTTTATCATAATTTGTCTCACATACAAACGCATTAGATACTGAGTGTATGCCAAAAACGGTTTTAAGTATAGAAATAATGGTATCTTGGTCATTTTCTTCATAGTTTTCTATATATAACCTGTTTCGGTTCTTGATAAGCGAGCATTTTATGCCATCAAGTACATTTTTTATGTTGCTAAATAAGACTTTTTCAAAGAAACTTCTATTATTTCCTTTCAAATATATCTCTCCATATCTTACAAGAATGGAATTTTTCATATAATCACCTCATATATTGTGCTAAATTATTGTATTCTATTAGTATTTTATCGCAAGTATATATAATATCTTCTACACTTGTATCTGTATCTAAGCTTATTCTTATCATCCCTTGTCTATATTCTTTAGATAATCCTAGTGCATTGGGAATGCGATTATTTAGTTTTTTTGATGAACAGGCACTACCTATTCCAATGATAATATTATGCTTTTCCAAAGAATGCATTAGTACCTCTCCTCTGATTCCTCTTAATGCGATGCTAATTATATTAGGCATAGCTTTGTTAATATTAGTATTAATTATGGCATTTCCAATATTTTTTGTTATGAATTGAGCCATATATTGTAGTAATTTACGCATATTATTCTCGTTTTCGGTATAATTAAGAGTACTAGAGCATATTGCTGTACTCATTCCTATAATACCTGATGTGTTTTCTGTAGATGACCTTAGATTTTTTTCTTGACCTCCTCCATATAGCATAGGTTTCACTGAAACTCCCTTTTTTATATACAAAGCACCTACCCCTTTAGGTGCGTGTATCTTGTGTCCACTCATACTGTACATATCAATATCTAGTTTTCTAACATTTATATTCATCTTTCCAAATGCCTGAACCCCATCGGAATGAACGAGGATATCCTTATTAAATGCTTTAGCCGTGCAACTGAGAGCGTCTATATTATTGATGCTACCTGTCTCATTATTCACATGAATAATCGATATTAAAGAAGTATTATCATTTAGTAACTTCTGAAAACTATTAATGTCAACCACACCGTATCTATCAACTGGAGCAAAAACTACATCGTATCCAAGTTGTTTCAATTCAAGTGCAGAATTATATACTGCTGAGTGTTCTGTTTCTGATATTATTACTCTAGAATTTTTCTTTATCCTACTTCTAAGCAGTGCAATATTATCTGCTTCTGTGCCAGATGAAACAAAGTAAATCTCATCTGTTTCAGCACCTATTGAATTCGCTATATTCTTTCGAGCTTCATTTAACATTACACTGACATTTACAGCGGGTAAATATAAAGCCGAAGGATTATAGAAATTTTCTGTCATAATTCGATTCATATATTGTACGACTTGTTCATCAACTCTTGTAGTTGCTGCATTATCTAAATAAATCAATTTCTTAGGTCTCCTAAAAGTGCATATCTTGCACAACTCGTGCAACTGACAGCACCAATGTAATTATAACATTATTGAATGTTATTATCAATTTTATATTATAGGAATGCTAATATTTAAGAATAAAGAATTAGTATTTTAGAAGTTTTAGATGAAATACATTTTTACTATAATTATAATTTACTGCTCTTGCCTCAAATATTATACAAAGCTAACAAGCAAAAAAAATTATAAGAGTTACTAAAGTCTTAATGACTATGCCCTACTTCATATTTTATTATGAACATTTATAATTATCCTTAATATAGATATATGTTTCTACAATTATCGTAATTATTATATGCTAAGATATTAATTTATATTATCCGTATTAATATTTGCTAAGAAATTATCTTAAATTATCCGTCATGAATAAAGTGCATATTATAATACTGATATCAATATATGAAAAAATGAAGAATCATTGAAATGTCAATTTCAACTTTTTCCTATGCGTAAAATTATTTGTACAATTTGGTAATAATTTTAAGAAAATGTTTAGAATTAGT
>CAZKXV010000248.1:0-2611 GCA_964556835.1 uncultured Clostridia bacterium | reverse complement strand
TATCGTTTCTTCAACAGTTCTTGCTGAAACTATATATTCATAATCAGTATCAGCAAGAACTGTTGAAGTAACGATATAAGTAGTAATATCAATTTCAGATTCCCTATCTACGGAATAATTGATAGTCATATCTCCAGTATCACCATATAAATCATATTCACCCGATAAAGTTGAATAAATAAATGTATTAGTTAGCTCACCACCTGCAGAAATTCTAGTGCAATCTATCTTCTCGTTGTTATCATAGATATAATATGTATCGTCATAATTTATATATACTTTACGCAAAGCGTTAGTATCATCATAAGTATTGTACCATCTTTCTAAATCATACTCATTGCCATATACATATAATTCATACTTAAGGTTATCAGAATCATATTTTATTGTAGTGCTAGAAGTAATACTAGCTAATTCAGTCTGCATAAGTTGCAGTGTTGAACCTACATATAAGCCATAATTTATAGCAATGTCTTTATCTAGAACCAATCTATATTCTAAGGTAGGCTCATCAAAACCAGAACTTATACCCGCAGTATCAACCCCATTAACATTAGCAAATTCTTCTGATAACTCTGTAGCAATTTGTTTAGCATCATCTAGATTATCAGAATATACTTTAAAGTATAATTCATTACCACCTATTCCAACCATGTCCATAGACTCTGAAGAACCAGTTATACTTATATACTTTGAGTCAAGTCCTACAAAACCATCAGAATTCAATTTTTCAATAGCATCTTCTAGAATTTCTTTTGATGTAGCTCTCTTGCCATCAATCAATACAACATTAGCTGTAATGCTTTGACCTCCCACATCAATACCGAGCATTGCCACACCTGAAGTCACTTGAATACCTACTTCTTCTACTTCCTCAATATCTCTTAATTTCTTATCTAACTCAGCTACAACAAGAGAAGTAGCATCATCATAGCTTATACCATCTTGAGCTAACATATCTCCATCAAGAGCTACAGATACAGTAAATGAGCCCATATCAGAAGCAGGGAAGAAAATTCTATTCATATTCAATAATCCTACAATACTAATCGCAAGAAGAATAAATACTACAGTAAATACAACCCATTTTTTGTTTAGAGAAAATTCTAAGAATTTCAAGTAAGTATCTCTAATTTTATTGAAATATTTACCGTCTTCCATAACTTTATCTTTGTCAAGAACCCTTTTTACACATATTGGAACAAATGTTAGAGCAACAAGCAAACTTGCAAGCAATGAGAAAGTTATAGTATAGCCTATATCAATAAAAATCTGTTGAGTAATACCTTCAACGAAAACTATAGGCAAGAAAATTACTATAGTAGTTAAGGTCGATGAAAAAATTGCTCCACTAACCTGTCTAGCTCCCTTAATACAAGCATCCTTAACACTATCGCCTAAAGCCCTTCGTCTATAGATATTCTCAATAACAACAATTGAATTATCAACTAACATTCCCACGGCAAGAGATAAACCTCCCATAGATATAATATTAAGTGTTATATTACTAAAGTACATAAGCACAAATGAAGCCACGACAGAAATAATTATAGCAGACCCAACTATAAGCGTTGGTCTAAGTTTCTTAAGGAATAAGAATAATATAATTACTGCAAATATAGCACCCCAAGCAAGATTTTTTATAATATTATTAATCATAATGGAAATAAAATCACCTTGGTCAGATAAAACAGTATAATTGAAATCTGGATTTTCGGCTTTTATTTTTTCTAATTCAGCAATTATATTTTTACTAGCTTCAACAGTAGAAGCGGAGCTTTGTTTCTGAATACTTATAATTACTCCGGGTTCACCATTAACTATTGAGTGCTGAGAACCAGCATCGCTAAGAGAAATTACATTTGCAATATCCTTAACCGTAAAACTAAGCGGTTCAAGTGTCGCTAATGCATCCAAAGGTGTAGAAGCTATAATATATTTTTCTACTATTGGGCTGCCCTCAACAAGTAGAGGTTCACCAGTTGTTTCATCAAGAATATATACTTCTTCAAATAAGTCACTATCTGCAAGGAAATTATCTATTGATGTTGCAGCTTCCCCAATACTTACAAGTGCATCGCTTAAGCCTGCAAGCCCTTCAGCTAAACCTTCAATAGAAGCTAGCGGGTATTCAAAGTCATCAATATCTTCAATTAAGCGATTACCTGTCCTTAACATACTAATAACAGCATCAGTAACTACATAACCAGTTCCTGAAACATTTAATTCGAATGCATCACTAGCCTCTACAATATCTAATATGAATTGAGGTGTTGCAACTAGTGGGATAGTAATATCTTCGAGTTCATCAACAAAATCATCAGTTAGAATATCATTTAATCCTTCCACAATATCTCTATCAAAAACTATATATACTTCGCCTTCAATCTCCTCTAAATCAAATAAAGCACTAAGGTCAAGTCCTTCAATGTCTATCTCTACAATTCCACCGTTAGCCTCAATCTGAGCAATTAGTGCGTTAAGTTCAGGGTCTTCAAGTTCTTCATTTGCAAGAGTTAAGCCATCAATAAATTCTGTTAAATTAATTGTACCTGCATTATACTGAACAAGTAAATCTTCATTTTCTTGACTAACATTTAATCTTAACACG
>CAZKXV010000247.1:0-2670 GCA_964556835.1 uncultured Clostridia bacterium | reverse complement strand
GGTCTACATTTGTTTGAACTTTAACTCCTGTCCTATCAATATCATACGGTAATAATGTGTATGGCGCAGAAAGTGTTACATTCGCACCACTTTTAATTAATCCCCAAATATTACTTCTAGCAACTCTAGAATGCTTAATATCTCCTACTATTGTAACATTAAGTCCTTTCAAAGTATCATATTTTTCTAACATTGTATACATATCCAGTAATGCTTGTGTCGGATGCTCGTGCATACCATCACCGCCATTAATAACCGATGCCTTAACATTTTCCGCAAGCAACTTTGGCGCACCTGCCATACTATGTCTTAAAATTATAACATCCGTTTTGAGAGCATCAAGAGTCTTTCCTGTATCAATTAATGTTTCTCCTTTCTGTACACTAGAATTCTTAGCCGTAATATTACTTGTCGAGGCACTCATAAACTTTGCTGCAAGCTCAAAACTCATTCTTGTTCTTGTGCTATTTTCATAAAACAAAGTTACAACACTTCTATTTTGCAAATGTGGGGTTTTCTTAACATTCTGCATAAGAATTTTCTTCATCTCTCCTGCGAGCGACAATATATACCCTATCTCTTCTTTGGGTAGATATTCTAAGCCTAACAAATCTTTATTTCTTAAGTTCATCTTCTGTCTCCCTATCTAATAAATATATTCCTGTCTCCCCATCAATTTCTTTCAAACGAACGGAGACCACTTCAGAGTCTGAAGTTGGCACATTCTTACCAACATAATCCGCACGAATGGGTAACTCTCGGTGTCCTCTATCTATAAGCACCGCTAATTGAATTTTTGCTGGTCTTCCCAAATCCATCAAAGGTTCAAAGGCAGCTCTTACGGTTCTTCCTGTATAAAGCACATCATCAATAAGAACTATATTCGCACCTCTTATATTGAAAGGTATATCTGTAGAATTAATTATCGGATGATCACTAATAAAACTTAGGTCGTCACGATAAAGTGTAATATCTAATACGCCAACTTGCGGACGTTTGCCCTCAACAAGTTCGATATAATCAGCAATCCTCTGTGCAAGAGGCATTCCCTTTGTACGAATACCTATAAGATATAGATTATCTGTACCCCCATTATTTTCTATAATTTCATGAGCGATACGTTTCAGAACTCTTTCGACAGCAGTACTATCCATTAGCTGATATTTAATATTCATATTAACTCCTTAGACATAAAAAAATGTCGCATATTTATGCGACAAAACAAGTATTAATACTGTAAAACTACTTGTCTTGTGGCATCTCTGTACCCAATTAAAGACTGGTTATATATTCAATTATTGTTGATTATCATTTCTATTATTTAGGGCTGCATATGCAGCCCTGAATAGAAATTATTATCCTTCTGAAATTGCACTAACTGGACATTCTTCAGCACAAGCACCACAATCTATACAGATATCTGGGTCGATTTCATATTGTTCTGCTCCCTCTGTTATAGCATCAACGCCACATACATCTGCGCAAGCACCACATGAGATACATTCATCACTAATTTTGTAAGCCATAATAGTTCTCCTTTTTAAGTATTTGGTATATTATATCATATCAATTTCTATTTGTATAGTGGTTATTTATGCTTTTTTATTTTTTATTCTGAGTCCTTATCTGTAACTTCCGCTTTAGGTGCTATCTGATTAGTTTTCTTAGATTTGTTGTCATTATTGTTATTATTATTAATTCTCTTATTTGATTTATTCTTTTCTTTATTATTAGGTTGTGGCGGATTATCGCCTCCTTTATTGAACTCAAGTTCTTCAACATCATAGGTCTTGAATTTAACAGTATCATTCTCATATATCTTAACTCTTACTCTTCTTCTAAGATAATCGTTCTGAACTACTGTTCCCATTATTCCATCGGGAGTTTTTACGCTTTTTCGTTCTTTAGGCATTACTTCTGCCGCCTCTTTGTATACATTATATTCATTATTCAAACAACACATTAATTTACCACACATTCCGTTTATATTCTGCGGATTGAGTGATAATCCTTGTGTTTTCGCCATTTTGATAGATACTTTAACATAATCATCAAGATATCTAGCACAACAACATTCCTGACCACAAGGTGCTAGTGCTCCTTTCATCTTGAAGTCATCTCTTTCGTGTATCTGTCTAAGTTCTATCCTAGTGCGGAAAGTTGCACCTAGCTCTTTGACAAAATCTCTAAAATCCACTCTATCTGGTGCAGTAAAGGAAAATATCAACTTCTCCCTATCAAATGTATATTCACAGCTAATAAGCTTCATATCAATATCTCTTTTCTGCAATTTTTGAGTAGCTTTTTCGAGAGCCCGCTCCGCTTCGAACACATTTCTATCGTATTCTTCTTGGTCGGAAATTGAAGCTTTTCTTATAACTTTTTTTAGTGGCTGAACTATTTCTTTCTCCGATACTTCCTTATTTGCGGTCATGACAGCCCCGAATTCTTGACCCCTTTTTGTTTCAACTATAGCACTATCACCTAAGGCAAATTCAATACCCTTAGGATCAAAATAATATATTTTATTAGAATTAGAGAACCTTATCCCTATTACTTGCATTTGTATCTTACCTCCAGTATACTAAACAACATACTATCAATTACATTAGCTTCATTAGCGTTAAAGAAAAGTTTTTCTTTCGCACTATTTATCACTTCCAACACACC
>CAZKXV010000246.1:0-2722 GCA_964556835.1 uncultured Clostridia bacterium | reverse complement strand
CTACAGCTATTGAAGAAGAAATCATTTTGTCAAATTTCAAATACGCAGATATAGTATTAACATCGGCTGAAGCAGAAACTCCTGCTGATATGACATTAACTATTTGTGGTAAGAAGACAGTGACAGATGAAAGTGGAAACGAAACAGAAGTTGTAGTACCTATTCCGTTCCAAGAAAGAATAATGGGCGAGGAGCTAAGTACAATTTCTATCCCAGCAACAGGTGCGATATTTAGTGTTGGAGGTGATACTAACAGAGTATTCAGAGTGACAGCTGATGACTTAGCTAATGGTGAATATCAATGTGCTGTAATTAAGACAACCGCAATAGCTAGTTGTGAAATCATTGGTGCCTTATTCGGAGTAGCATATGAGCCAAGATATTCAGGGAAGGGATTTGAATGATACTCTATGTTCCTATTACTAAAGTAAAACAATACCTAAGAGTTGACAGCGATGATGATGACATAATAATTAATTCACTTATCACAGTTTCTCAGGAAATGGTTCAAGACGTACTAAGAAAGAAACTTGAAGAATTTGATCCTATGCCAGAAACAATATTGCAGGCAATACTATTTACAATAGCAACCTTGTATGAAAATAGGCAAGCTGGAAAAGAAGGATTGATGATGGAAGGACTAATAGATATTGTTAGAAGAATGGTATCAAGTTATAGGGAGGATAAATGGTAGTTACTATTGGTGAACTAAATAGGAGAATAGAAGTTCTCGAATTTGTAGAAAGTAGAGATGATTTTGGTGGTGTTGAACAAGAATGGATTGTTAAAGGTATAGTATGGGCAAAGATTGTTCCAAAGACAGGCACTGAGCAATTTGAGAACGAGCAAGTCAAGTCAGAACAGAAAGTGAAATTCTTTATGAGATTTTTTGCTTCAATGAACGAAAAGAACCGAATAAGATATGATAATAATTTGTATGAAGTTATCTCAGTAGCTGATAAAAATACAGCTCATAGATTTACAGAGGTGATGACAAGACTGTTAAATTGAGGTAAGTATGGCACGAACATATACAGCACGACAAAAGCGACTGAAAGTCAAAATTGTCGGAGGTAAGAAAATTGCAAATAATCTAAAGCGAATGGGTAATAAAGCAAGCGATGTGCTTATGGATGTTGCAAAGAAAGGAGGTAAAATAGCTTTAGATGATGCAAAGAGAAACTGCCCCGTAGATACAGGAGCGTTAAGGGATAGCTTGAAGCTAGAGGAGAATATAAAGAAACCAACAAAGGCTGATGTTAAGGTTGACTATGATAAGTCACTTAAGTATGGTACTTTTGTTGAATTAGGTTCAAGAGGTAAACCTGCCAATCCTTTTCTACGGAATGCAGTTGATAACAATGCGCAAGAAATCGCAGATAAGATTACAAATGAATTAGGCAAAGCAATTTCGAGGAAGTGGTGATATGGATATATTTGTTGCATTACAGAAACATCTTATATTAACCCCAGAATTAGTAATTGAGTTTGGGAACAGAATTTATCCGTTGCTACTACCTCAAGAACCGGTACTACCAGCAATAGCTTATTTTCCCATGCGTTGTGATTATGATGAAGCTTTGCAAGGACAGACTGGATTTGTAAGACAAAGAATACAATTAAGTATTCATGCAAGGTCGTTTGCTAGAGCAAGGCAATTGAGTAGAATAGTTAAGGAATCATTACAAGATTTTAATGGTAATATGCAAGGGTTGACTATTCAAGCAACACATATTTTGACAGATATTTCAATAACAAAAAACAATCAAACGCACTATGACATAGAGGAGTTTGTATGGATATTAGAATATGAATTTGACTATTTAGAGCAGGGATAGGCGATCAAAGAACAATAAGAATTAGGAGGTCATAAAGATTATGGCAATAGCAGGAAAAAGTGGAAAACTAGCAATAGGGGATAGTACCCCTGCAACCGTGGTCGGGATAAAGAACTGGTCACTAGATTTATCAGTAGATGCAATGGAGACAACTGCATTAGGTGATGATTGGAAGAACTATATATCAGGGCTAAAGGAATGGACCGCAAGTGCTGAGGGTGATTTTGCAGTAGAAACTGATACAACTGGGCAAGAGGTTTTGCAGGAAGCATTCCTTAATGGTACAGAGGTAACAGTGAATTTGCATGTAAATGATACAAATTACTATAGTGGTTTAGCAATAATAACAAGCCTAAGCGTAGAAGACCCAGTTGATGATGTCGTATCAATATCAATGGACTTTACGGGTAATGGTGAATTGTCATTTACATAGATTGTAGGAGGAAAAATATATGAAAAAGAGTGTAGCAATTGAGCTCGATAAAAAGAGAAATCTAAGGTATGGAATGAATGCCTTAGTTACGGTAGAAGAACAGATTGGTAAGCCAATAACAAGTCTTGATCTGGAGAATATCTCAATGAAAGACTTGAGGTCAATTCTCTATGCAGGATTAGTCCATGAGGACAAAGACTTGACCCCGGAGCAGACAGGTAATCTTATAGATGAGTATTCGAACATAACTGATGTTGCAGAGAAATTAGGTGAGGCATTTGGGCTAGCATTTGGTGAAGGAGAGAAGACTTTGGGAAAGCAGAAGAAGCTGAATGGGACTTAAGTAAGTTCTATACTCTTGCTGTTACTGTATTAGGAATAGAGCCACATAAGGCGTGGGAATACACGCCTTATGAAATAGGTTTAGTAGCTGAATATCACGGAAACAAGA
>CAZKXV010000245.1:0-2762 GCA_964556835.1 uncultured Clostridia bacterium | reverse complement strand
TAAACAAAGTAATTGATTTTTGCTGACAGGTAGTATATAATTCTATTATCCTAACAAATAAGGAGCTTTATATGACAAAATTACATAATCATCTAATTCAAGAAACCATAAATCCAATTAATCCTAAACAGATTATATCCGGTGACAATTATCGACTTACGATAATCACGCCTTGCCTATTAAGAATAGAGGTAAGCACAAATGGAGTGTTCACAGATTATGCTACCCAAAGTGTTATCAATAGAAGTTTTCAACTTGCAGATTATCAAGTATCCGAAAAAGGTAATATTCTTGAAATTATAACCGAAAAAGTACTTTTCTATTTCAATAAGTCTTCCCAAAAAGTTAGCTTTGTGAGTTTTGACGGTGGTAATTCAAAGGTAAAATGCTCAAATGCAAGAAATCTAAAAGGTACAACTAGAACATTAGATGTTTCTATGGGCTTTAATAGATTAGATAATGGATTGATGTCTAGAAGCGGTGTTGCAATATATGATGATTCTAAGACATTGATTATTGCTGAAGATGGCTTAGTAAAACCAAGAGTGAGCGAGGGAAGTGATATATATATATTTGCATACGGAAACAATTATAGAGCTTGTTTAGATGATTTTTATAAGCTGTGTGGTGAATCTCCTCTTATATCAAGATATGTTCTTGGAAACTGGTGGAGTCGTTACAAAGCATACCAACAACAAGAATATATTGACCTTATGCAGAAGTTTATTGATAAGAAAATACCCATAACGCTAGCGACAGTAGATATGGATTGGCATTGGGTAAAGCTTGAAAAAAAATATACTAAAAACTTCAAATCACAAGGAATTCAAGGTGCAGGTTGGACAGGTTATAGTTGGAATACTGACCTCTTCCCTAATTATAAAGATTTTCTAAAATGGTTACAAAGTAAAGGTTTACATACAACACTTAACTTACATCCTGCTGATGGAATTAGACCTTTCGAAGTTATGTATAAAGAAATGGCTATAGCAATGGGAATAGACCCCGCTACAGAGCAATCTATCCCTTTCGATATTACTGACCCCAAATTCATTAATGCTTATTTCGATATACTACACAAACCATATGAGAAAGATGGAGTAGATTTCTGGTGGATTGATTGGCAACAAGGTACTAAGACAGCCGTAAAAGGACTAGACCCACTCTGGGCGCTTAACCATTATCATTATCTTGATAATGGTCTAAACAAAAGACCTATGATATTATCTAGATACGCAGGTGTTGGCGGACATAGATATCCCTTAGGTTTTAGCGGGGATACTTTCATATATTGGAGTTCACTTAGATTTCAACCATATTTCACAGCTAACGCAACTAATGTAGGCTATACTTGGTGGAGTCATGATATAGGCGGTCATATGTTTGGAATCAATAATGATGAAATGTATATGCGTTGGGTACAACTTGGTGTATTCAGTCCAATTATGCGTCTTCATTCAACTAGTCACGACTTGCAAGGAAAAGAGCCTTGGTTCTATAGAAAAGATATAGAGAACTATACTTCTGAATTTATGCGACTAAGACACAAACTAATACCATACCTATATTCTATGAATTATAGAAATCACGCAAAATCAATCGCAATCTGTGAACCAATGTACTACAATTATCCCGAATCGGAAGGAGCTTATAAGGTCAGAAATCAATATTTCTTTGGTTCTGAACTTATAGTATGCCCTATCACAAGTAAGCTTGATAAAAGAACTTTTCTAGCTAAAACAAAAGCTTGGATACCTAAAGGCAGATGGACAGATATTTTCACTGGAAGAATATATAATGGCGAACAATTAACCAAGTTATATAGAGGATTAGAAAGCATTCCGGTACTTGCTAAAGAAGGAGCAATTATTCCATTAGCAAATGACCTAAGCAATAATTCGGACAATCCACAACATATTACAGTTTGGGCATACAGAGGTAATTCTTCTTTCGAATTATATGAAGATAATGGCATAGATAACAAATATAAAGAGGGCGAATTCGCTATTACTACCCTATCAATTAACGAAAACGATGATATAGAATTTAAGATTGAAAAAACGCAAGGTTTAGATAAATGTATACCTAAAGATAGAAAATACACAATTATTTTCAAGGATATAATATCTGCAAATAAAATAGCTGTTATCATAGACGGTAAGAGTGTAGATTATGAAGCTAATACTCAAGGCAATGTTAGTGTAACCATTGATAAGATTAGCCCTACTCAGCTAGTAAATATCAAATTATCTGAATACCAAACACTTGATAATATTAGTAATGCTGAACACGCAATGAACATTTTATCGTCTTATCAAGGTAGTAATTTGAAAAAGAAACTATACTATAAAGGTGCGATAAAAGATTGTAGCAAAGCTGAATTTGTAAAGAAGATTAAGAGGCTTCCTGTAAACAGAACTGCAAAGGGAGCAATCATTGAATTAGTAGATTGATACACAAATAATTTGTATATCAATAAATATTAATTATCAACATAAAACAAAAAGTCTCTTGCGATAAATCGTAAGAGACTTTGTATTACAATTACTTTGAAACAAAGAATACTTATGTATTAGTCTTCTTTCTTAGAATCTTCTATTATTTTCTGAGCAATAAGATTAGGAACTTCCTCATATCTTTCAAATTCCATTACAAACGAACCTCTGCCTTGTGTCATTGAACGCAAGTCAGTTGCATACTTGAACATTTCAGCTTGTGGCTGATGCAACACCAACACCGTGTATTGATTTTTCGAAAATACA
>CAZKXV010000244.1:0-2765 GCA_964556835.1 uncultured Clostridia bacterium | reverse complement strand
TGATTGGTATTATGGATAGTGGTATTGGCGGGTTAAGTGTGCTTTTTGAGCTTAATAGAATGAAGGCAGGAAACAAATTGATATACTTAGCGGATAATGCACGTTGCCCATATGGTAATATGTCTTATTTGCAACTAGAAAATGCCGTTATGGAAAGCTGTGAATACTTGTTGTCTAAAGGCGTAGAATTAATTGTGATAGCATGTAATACTGCAACTTCAGTAATCGAGCGAGTGAGATATAAGTATAATGTGCCGATTGTTGGTACGGAGCCTGCTGTAATGCCAGCTATAAGAGCAGGTCATAAGAATATACAAGTTCTTGCGACCCCAAGCACATTGAATTCTGCTAAATACAGATTATTGATACATAATTATACAGATATAATTACTAATACTCCTCTTCCCGATTTGGCTTCTGAAATTGAAGCTGTTGCCCCTAATTTTGATTCTCTTATACCTAAAATAAAACAGATAATACTACAAGAAACAGATGCAATAGTATTAGGTTGCACGCATTACGTATTCATTCGTTCGCTATTTGTAAGAGCTTTTCCCCATTTGAAAGTGTATGATAGCGGACAGGCAATCGCAAATCATACCTTTAGCTTACTACCTAATTATGTCCAAAATAAACCTAATACTTTTCAATTTCACTTCACTAGCTGCGATGAAAGTAATAGATATTTGGCACTTTTTAGGCATATTCATTGCTAAATTACATTATAATTCAAATTTACTTATCCTATTTCAAAAAATATCAAGTTTACTTTCATATTCGGTTGTCTTGATTTTCGTTTTATAGTATAATCTTCTAGAGTGTTTCTATTTTTTTTTGTAAATAGTCGCATTACTACTTATATAGGGGCTGTATGCTAATGAACACATATGAAAGTAAAGATTTAAGAAATGTTGTATTTTTGGGACATAGTGGCGAGGGTAAGACTTCTCTTGCTGAAGCTATGCTCTATAACACAAAATACATAGACAGATTAGGAAAAGTCGATGAAGGCACTTCTGTGATGGATTACGATACTGAGGAGATAAAGAGACATATTTCAATTAGTCTTTGCCTTGGCTGTGCTGAATGGAAAGGTGGCAAGATAAATATTCTTGACGCTCCTGGTTTTTTTGATTTTGAAGGTGAAGTTGTAGCTGCTAAGCAAGCTGCAGATTTCGCTCTTATTGTTAATGGTGCAAGTGGTAATATGCCTGTTGGAACAGAAAAGGCACTTGAGAGAGTTACTAAGGATAAGCTACCTGCAATTTTATTTATTACTGCTATTAATAAAGAGAATTCTAGTTACAATGATACTATTAACGATATAACTGCAACATACGATAGAATTACCCCTTTAGAACTACCAATTTTGGAAAATAATAAGATGATAGGTACGGTCAATGTTATTGATAAAGTTGCTTATATGAATGATGGTAGCACTAAAGAAATTCCTGATGATATGAAAGACAGTGCGGAAGAACTATTGTTCAAGTTGACAGAGATTGCAGCTGAAGCTGATGACGAGTTATTAGAAAAATACTTTGAGGGAGAGGCTCTTACAGATGAAGAATTACTCAAAGGTATCAAGGCTGCTGTTCTAGATTGCAAAGTTATTCTAGCCCTATGTGGTTCTTCTACAATGAACTTAGGCGTAACAAATTTAATGGACGCAATTATTAAATATATGCCATCTCCAATAGAAACTCCTTCAGCTATAGCTATCAAAGATGGAGAAGAAATAGAAGTTCCTTGTGTTAGCGATGCTCCATTATTTATACAAGTATTTAAAGCAGTAGTTGACCCATTTGTGGGTAAGTTGCTTATGTTTAAGGTAATGAGTGGTATAGCTAAGACTGGTGAGGGTGTATACAATGTCAATGCTTCAAAGGCTGAGAAGCTAAGCAGTATGTATATACTTCAAGGAAAGAAGCAAGTTAGTGTAAATGAATTGAAAGCTGGCGATATTGGTGCTTTAGCTAAGTTATCATATACTAATGCAGGTGATACTTTAGGAGAAGATAAGAGCTGTAATAGTTTGTTTAATCCTATTCCATATCCAATACCAGTTATTACGCTTCATGTTACTAGCGAGAATAAGGATGATGAGGAAAAGGTTATAAGCGGTCTACATAAGCTCAAAGAAGAGGATAGTACTTTTACTCTTGAGAAAAATCTTGAGACTAGACAAATGTTAATAAGCGGTTTAGGTGAAACACAACTTGACGTTATTTGTAAGAAGCTTAAGAACAAATATAAAGTAGAAGCGAAACTAGAGGACCCTAGAATTCCTTATAGAGAAACTATAAGAAAGACTGTTGAGCAACAAGGAAAGTACAAGAAACAATCAGGTGGGCATGGTCAATATGGCGATGTTCATATTAGATTTTCACCTAATACTGGTCTAGGCTTTGAATTTACTGAAGAAGTAGTTGGTGGTACAGTACCTAAGAATTATTTTCCAGCAGTAGAAAAAGGATTAAGAGAATGCTTACCAAATGGTATACAAGCAGGATACACTGTAGTAGACGTTAAAGCTACATTATATTTCGGTAGCTATCATGCAGTTGACTCATCAGAGATGGCATTTAAGATGGCAGCTAGTGTAGCATTTAAGGAAGGTTTAGCTAAGGCTTCCCCTATACTTCTTGAGCCAATTTTCAAGACAGAGATTACAGTACCAGAAAGCTATATGGGCGATATTTTAGGTGACTTGAATAAGAGAAGAGGTAGAATACTTGGTATGGATCCAGTTGATGGCAAACAAG
>CAZKXV010000243.1:0-2787 GCA_964556835.1 uncultured Clostridia bacterium | reverse complement strand
TAATATCTTCAGCAGTGCCATTTAATGCTGTATGTATCTCACTTGTCTCATCAGCTAACTCTGCCAAGTTTTTTAATGCTTGTGCATCAATTTCTAAACCTTTTAATATTTGAAGTATTTGGTCATACTGACCTATCATTTTTTTGAAATCCATAGAAATAATAGGAGTTTCTTCAAGTTCTTCTTCAGAATATATACCATCTCCTATTTTAACCAAATAATCTACACCATTAGTTTTTACAGTACCAACTGGCATATTGAAATTCTGTCCATATATAGCCATTTCAACTAGTTCTGGTTTCAACATATTTTGAATCATACTAGCAGCGTATATTGCTAAGCTAGAAAGTCCATCAACTGCACTATTATAGTCTTCTTCATTAAAGAAATCTTCTCTGTCAGGTTCTTCTACATTAATTGGGTCCGCATCATAAGCATCCAAGGCTAGTTGATAAGCTTCCTCATCATAGAACAACTCTCTGTCCACTACTAAATTCTGTTCTAGACTTGCAACAAGTAAATCATTATCCATCATAACAAGAACTAAGTTTTCTACTAGTCCGTCGGAATCGATAGTACCAACGCCTTCAACTGATACAAGTTGGTCACAAATATCAGATAAATATTCTGAAGATTCATTAATTAGTTTTCCTTCTTCAGAAATTGCAACTGTCATAACAGGCAACATAGAAGGGTCTATCTGCATTAGAATAGGTTCCATAGCCATTTCTGAAAAACTACTTTTCAAACTATTCATCTTGCTCTGAATATCTATAGTTACTTTGGTCATATCCGCAGTACCACTAAACTCTAATATACAAACCCCAAAATGTTCATACGCAGTAGTATTCATCTGTTTCAGCCCACTAAGTGTCGATAATTCTTGCTCTGTTGGAAGAATGATTTCAGTTTCTATTTCATCTGGTGATGAACCAGGAGAGGCTACAACTACGACCATATATGGTAAATTCATATTAGGTAATAAATCAACACCCATATTGATATATGCAATACCTCCAAGAATTGCTACGATGATTATCATAACAATAATTGTGATAGGTTTCTTCATACTAAATTTAGTTAACACTTATATGTCCTCCGAAAAACACGATATTATCTATTGTAATACACCGACCGACTGGTCAGTCTATTATTGATCATATTATATGGTATAAGTTTTGTCAATAAAATAGGTAGATAATATAAGATTTATATAGTATTTATTTATCTCAAAATATTGTAATTATAGTACATTTCACTAATTATCCAACATATTCATAATAATTATAAGAATATATTATAGCAAATATTACCATATAACAAATGGGCTATTTCTAGCCCATTAAAAATATTTACTAATTATATCATTTATACTTTCGTTCTAGAAGAAGAAGTACCGTTCCAAACTACTCTATAACCGCTTTCATCTATAACACATACAGAATCTATATGCATATTTGTTCCAGTACCTGCAATTTTTATATATATACCCTCTGAAGTCGGAAGTGAAGAAGTCCAAACACCTATTGTATATTCCTGCGTTACTAGATTTGTAAGCAAGCTAGCATAAGCAGAGGCATCTGCAGGAGTTTCCCTGCTAAATTCAATATCCCTATCAAGAGAATCATCAGCTACTGTATATACATTCTTAGCAATAGTCTCAACAGCGGAATAATGAGAATTATCTCCCGCTCCAATTAAATTAGGAATAAGGACAGCAGCTAAGATACCCATAATCGCAAGTACAATTACTAGTTCAAGCAGAGTAAATCCTTTTTTATTACACAATTTCATAAATAATCTCCTATACTATGATTATACTACTAATTAGCAAAAAATGTCAATACTAAATTATTATTTCAGCATACTATAATAATCCTAGAATTAGTTTAAGAACAGAACTTTATAATTAAAATATGTCATCAATAAATAATATGCTACAAATAAAAAGCTGACACTAAGTGTGCCAGCTAAATAATCTATTATAATAATATCTTAATATACAGTATAAATAACACGCATATATTCTTGAATAGAAGTCTTACCTTCACGAATTAGGTTCTTGATATTCTCATCCATAAATATAGTATCCGTTTCACCTTCAACATAATCACGAATTACATTCATACCCATACCTTTAGTTATCATTTCTCTTATTTGTGAATCAAATTCAAGGATTTCATGAATAGCAGTTCTACCAAAATAGCCCGAAAAACCACAAGAAGGACAACCAACCGCTTTGTATGTCTCCATAATGGTATCATCATTAAGAATTTTTTTCTGAATATCAGTAGTAGGCTCAAGTTCCTTACATTTAGGACAAAGTATTTTCACCAGTCTTTGAGCAAGGACTCCATTTACAGAAGCGGAAACCAAATAAGGCTGAATACCGATATCTAGCAATCTGGCAATAGTAGATATTGCATCATTAGTATGAAGTGTAGATAGAACCAAATGTCCTGTAACAGCGGCACGCATAGCGATTTCTGCAGTCTCAAAATCTCGAATCTCACCTATCATAATGATATCAGGGTCCTGACGCAAGAGAGAACGCAAGGCACTTGCAAATGTCAAGCCTGCTTTCGCATTAACTTGCACTTGATTTATTCCATATACCTTTTTCTCGACTGGGTCTTCAACTGTAGATACGTTAACAGTAGGTTTATTCAAGTCTTGTAGCACGGTATATAAAGTTGTAGATTTACCACTACCAGTAGGTCCAGTAACCAAAATAACGCCGTTAGGGGCAGAACAAATTCTATTGAACTTCTTAATATTATTTTCATC
>CAZKXV010000242.1:0-2800 GCA_964556835.1 uncultured Clostridia bacterium | reverse complement strand
ATTGCCATTAAAAGATAAAATTGAAATATCACCCAATGTTCCCGATTTCTTATTTTTATAAGTAGCCCCCAAACTTTCTGCCGCATCTTCAATTATTGGAGTATTATATTTGTTACATATAGCTTGAAGTACATCATAATCTGCCATTTGACCGTAAAGATTAACAATTATAACAGCTTTAGGCAATTTATTCTGCTTAGTTGCCCATACAAACGCTTCTTCCAATGCCTTAGGGCACATATTCCAACTATCATATTCGCAATCTATAAATACGGGAGTACCATTCTCATACATTATACTATTACAACTTCCTGAAAAAGTTAGTGAGGAACAAAAAACGTAATCATTTTCTTTTACACCATACCATTTCAAAGCTAAATGAATAGCAGAAGTGCCTGATACTAGAGCTACAGCATATTTCATTTCAACATATTCAGATATTTCTTTTTCTAACATATCTACGTTTTTACCTAATGGTGCAATCCAATTAGTATCAAACGCCTCTTTCACATAAATAATTTCATTTCCTGAAAGATGAGGTGATGCAAGATAAATTCTTTTATTCATATTTCTGCTCCTAAACTACGATAAATTAATTGTTTGTCAATTTAACCTTACAAGTATATCATTTTTTGTTCTATTTTTCAATTATTAAGATATAGGAATATGAATTATTTCCATTTATTTACTAGTCTATTAATTTATTAATGATTGTCAATAAGATTTTCTATCTCTGCTTTAGAATTATCAAAATTCGAAAATGGCAAATCAGTGGAATCTCGTTGTTGTACATTGTAGTTTTCAATAGTCAATCCATCTACATATCTAGCAAAAATACCATAAACAGGCAAATCATAATATGGGCTAAATTCATTTGTGAATATGTACTTATGAGACACCTTAGTAATCTCTGGATATCCATTCATATTAAAAGAGCCGTCGTAAGCTTTGTTTCTGTTTCTATAAATGTTAAGGTTCTCTTTTGCATCTCTATAAGTTACATCAAAGTTACGCAAGGTAACATCATTGACATAATTAATCTTATTACCTTTCTTGAATCCAGTTATTGCACCCGCAATATCACAGTTTGTAGCGGTTATATTCTGTAAAGTTATATTTTCAATATCGCCACCTCCATTATTACGATTTCCTCTCCATATCAAAAATGGTGAAGTAATATTCTCCATTACAATATTTTCGACTAGAATCTCGCTAACTTTTCCTCCGTCAGGTGCTTCAATTGCAATTCCTGCATAACCGCCTGCAATACCTGGCATAAAAAAGAAACAATTTCTAAATACTATATTAGTTACATCATGATGCACTGCAGTTCCAATTTTGAAACAATTTGCAAGTGACATAATTTCACAATCTTCGACCAAGAGGTTTTCTAATGCGGGCGTATACGGATCAGTTTTCACACAAATACCATCATCACCAGTTGCTATAAAACAATGTCTAATTGTTATATCCTTGCCTCCCATTAAATCTATGCCATCAGTATTTGCAACTCTTACGTCATTATTGATAACTATGTCTTCAATCAATAGATTTTCTAGCCCTTCAAGCCTAATAGTCCAAGAACCTGCTTCATAAATTTCCAGATTTCTTATAGTAACATTATCACAATATTTCAACCCTATTATAAAATCTCTATTCATTTCATGTGATTTCGCCATTTTTATACGCTTTCTATGTTCAAGAACATATACTTTGAGATTAAAAGTGTTCAAAGGCAAAAAAGGACTGCTATCTATTTGCTCATTACAATAAGTAGCGCCATTACCTCTAAGCTGTCCTCGACCTTCTATAATAATATTTTCCAAATCAGACCCATAAAGTAAGCCTTTCATACCTTCCTCAATTAGGTTTAATTCTAATGCCTCATCATAAGTTAAGTTTTCAAGAGCCGAATCTTTCTCTATTCTGATTGTAATATTACTTTTTAACTCTAATCTTTTTGTCCGATAGATTCCCCCGTCAACAAGAACAACTCCATTCGCTTCGCTTGCATCATCAATAGCTTGAATAATCGCTTCATAGTTTTGTAAAGGCGTATTATTTATATCTGCACCGTATGTACGTATATCATAAATAGTTTTATCTAAGGGTAAAGAAGTATCTGACAAATAGCTGTCTATTGGTATATCCTGAACAAATTCAAAATTATCATCCATAAGGTATGTTGACTCTACTAAAGTTCCTGACCTATCAGCTTTTGCGGTTTTTATATATCCTACACCAACAACTATTAGTAAAGAAAAGCACACAATAGAAACTATACTTGTTGCAATTAATAAAATTTTCTTTTTACTCATAATATGCTCCTCACTTAGTCTTGAGTATATCATATATTAATCGGCGAATGCAATTTATATTACAGTAACATTATGATTACATACTTTTATAATAGAACCATTCAATGCTTTGGGGATTAGTTTTTTTCATTCCTTTTCTAGCTATTATCCACAAAGTTCAGCAATTCATTTTGCAACTTACCATACTAAACAATTGACAATAGCGCTTATAACAATTAGAATAATGATATGAAAATATGGGCAAAAATAATAAAAGGCGAGAAAATACTACTTGACCTAATATATGAAACAGAAAATATATTAAATAGGGAAAATTATTCTAACGCATTATATGCAATATGCAGAGAGCTTGATATAGACACACCTATAGATTTAGATTACTATTATAATAATTTTGATGAGTTCAATATATCGAAATATAATAGCACTGATTTTGTAGAAAAAGTACATTTAAGTCATCTAGTCTTAGAAAACTGTAGCGG
>CAZKXV010000241.1:0-2804 GCA_964556835.1 uncultured Clostridia bacterium | reverse complement strand
GGGAAATCTACTTTGCTCCATATCTTGTCCGGTCTAGATAGACCTACCTCCGGTAGTGTAATTGTAAATGGTAAGAATGTAACCAATTTAAGCGATAGACACCAAGCAAAGTTTCGTAGAGAAGAAATAGGAATTATCTTGCAGAATTTTGCGCTTGTCTCAAAGTACAGTGTAATAGAAAACCTTATGGTGCCTTTGTTTTATTCAAATATGAATGGAAAAAGCAAACAGGAGCTTATTAAGTCGAAATTAAATAGGCTGGATATAGCGCCTCTTATAAACAAAAAGGTCAAAAATCTTTCTGGAGGAGAAAAACAGAGGGTAGCAATTGCTAGGGCTTTGATTAGTAATCCGAGTGTTATCCTTGCCGATGAACCAACGGGGTCACTGGATAGTAAGAATAGTGATGAGGTTCTAAGCATACTAAAGGCTTTGAATTCAGAGGGAATTACTGTAATTATAGTGACGCATGATATGGATATTGCTAATATGTGCAGTAGAGTTATAGAAATAAGTGATGGTAGATTAATCTGATAATATATAATGTAAGGAGAATTAATATCTTTAGCATAAACTCGGAAATCCTATTCTTTGGTAAGTTGGTTAAGATATGGTACTTAAGATAGTAGAACAAATATATAATCATATAAAGAGGAATGGTATAAGTAGTGCAATTTATATTTTTGCTATGATATTTTGTGCTTTTTCTGCAGTTACAGGCGTCATGGTATATAGATATGATGCTGTTATGAGCAATGATTTCCCACGTAATACAATTTTGGTATCTTTTCAAGATAGTATTATGATACAAGATAATAAATTGTTAGAGTTGGTCGATTCTAACGAATTTACTAGTATCGAGGTTATTGTAGATATAGACTTGGACATTATATATTATGTGAGTTATGCTCCTTTGCGATTGTATGGAGCAAAATTTAATAGCGATAATGTGCCACAAATAATTGTGGGGCGTAATATTTCAGAGCATGGAGAATACTCTCAGCCTTACAATATTCAAGATATTATGTTTGATGTTTCGGACAACTATGTTGGCAATAAGAGTTATATAAATAGGGTGGGGGTAGATTCTGTAGATACATATATAATGCGTATGGTGTATGATACTCAGCTTACCTCTAATGAACAAGAAAATCAATTGAGGATATTGGAAAGTATATTTCCTGAAGCACAAGTTGCCATTCCTTACGAAGAGACAGTTAATAGCCCGAAAGAGATTTCTGCTCTTCAGAAATTCAGCTTCTTTATGATTTTTGTTTCCTTAGCAAGTACTTTAATAGCTAATTATTTTTATGTTTCTAAATACAGAGAGTTATTTATATCTTATTCTGTATGTGGAATGGGAAATAATATTTTTAGAATTCTATTACTGACAGAGAATGTATTTGTTAGATTTCTCACTTTTGGAATAGGGGTAATCTTAACTTACATAATACAGAAGTTTTTCAAAATAGAATTCTATATTTATTTAACCTTTATTCATTATATAATCATTTTTGTTGTTCTTTTATTTACCGAGTTAATATATAGATTTGTATACTCTTTATTAGATTGGAGAAAATATTAAATAACTTAAAGAAAGCCTATTTGGAAATAGAACAAAATTAATAAGTCTGTTTACAAAGTACTATATATGTGATAAAATATTAATATAAAATCAAGGGAGGATTTTAATTGGTAAGATTTTTGTATGCTATTATACTAATATACATATCATCTATAATTGCACTAGATGAAAGAATTGGATTTGGGTTAAACATTTATGTATAATATTATTAAAATCATTTTTAATATTTTTGCTAAGAAAAAAAGTATTTTATTTCTTATGTTTAGTATTCAGATAATGATTTTTATAATTTTGATATTAGTAGGTAATGCTGTTATTAATATCATAAATTTAGACAATGATAATTCGTTTATTATATCCAGCTCAAATTATAATACTTATTATTTGAATGAGCTGGATATATTATACAATGATGATAAGATAGAAAATATTATAGTAACATTCGATAATAACATTATTGCAGATTGCAATTCAAATAATTTTGATAATTTAGCCTCAAACGGTAATTACATAATAATTGGCACTAAAGATATTGAAGAAGAAATTATTGTAGGAGATTATCTTGAAATTTTCGATAGGAATTATGAAATAATTGAAACGAAGAATATCTCACATTCAGAGATTAATTATTCCTCACTTCAAGGAAATGAAGAAATTGAAGAATTATTAGAGATTAAGATATATTCAAGTAATCATAAATATAATGATTATCTGGGTAATCAAATCGAAAATATTTATTCGGAAGAATTTAATATTGTATATCCTCATGATGTATCTTTATTGAATTCACTAAAAGATTTTCCGCTAGCTTTTATTATATTAATAGCCTTAACGTTATTGAGTTTTGCTACAATTATTATATGTAATAAACAATTTAATGAAGTAATCAGAAAATTAAATCAAATACTTAGGATAATAGGATATAAGGACTCTTATATCAGAACTATTGTATTAATTGTATTCTTTGTTACACTATCTTCAATATGTATAATAAGTACATTATGTTATTTAATAATTATTAGTATAATTCAATCTGACTTAAATGCGGTCATGGGTGGAAATTTTTATATGTTAAAAATTATAGATTATTGTATGATATATTTCTTTTACATAATCGTTTTCTTTACATCATTAGTTGTAATTTCATATAAAAATAAAAAGAATATAATTAGGAGAGAATTGTGATAAATATCAAAACGGCATTTAGGTTATTCTTGTC
>CAZKXV010000240.1:864-2811 GCA_964556835.1 uncultured Clostridia bacterium | reverse complement strand
AAGAAAAAAGCGATTATTTCGCTTTTTTTGTTTGTTAATATCCATTCTTACAAATAGTTAATGCAAATCCTTAAAGAAATTTAAACTGTGGTTGATGCTTGTTTTTCTAACGTACAATTAGATTTTCATTAATCTGTATGATTTCTTTTAATAAGGCAATCAGTTTTGTATATGCTTCATCTACCTCACTATGTTCTAATCCACCTTCAATTATCGGTTTATAACAAATATAATATAATACTTTATCTTGCTTTATCACTATGTAGCTTTGTAAGCGTCAAACGAAACATATCTTGACAAAAGAAAAACCCTAACAACCAACAAAGGGTATTAAGGCAACAATATAATTAAGTTTTATCCTTCAGTTAAGTTCCAAGGAAGCAGCGCTTGAATATCAGAATCTTGATTAATAGACATGTTAGCTAACCTATCTAAAACATAATCTAAGTATTCATAAGGATTAACGTTATTTAAAATACAAGTCTGAACAATACTGTATAATCTAGCAGAAGCATCCGCACCATTAGCGGTATTACTAAATAACCAATTCTTTCTACCAATAACAAAAGGCTTAATAGATCTCTCAGCTAGATTATTATCAATATCTAATTCAGCCTTTTCTAAATAATGCATAACATTAGGTAATTGATTACTAGCATATTTTAAAGCCTTACCATACTTAGATTTAGGCATAGCATCTATTATTGAGTTATTAACCCAAGTTAAAAACTCAACAAACATAGGTTTGATTTTCTCTTGTTTAAAAATAAGTCTTTGATTTAAATCTAAAACCTTTGATTCTTTGTCTAAAGCAAACAACTTATTACAGTAACTAAGTCCTTTAGCTGTCGAACTATTTTCAATATCAGGTATATTACCTAAAGAAATATAAGCATCATTGAAATATCTTCTAACATGAGCTAAGCAACCAACTAAAGTAATATTATCTACCGATTGATAACCAGCATAGCCGTCAACATGTAAATATCCATTAAAGTTTTCTAAGAACTTCTTAGGAATCAATCCGCTACGACTAGGTTGATAATCATAGATTACTATTGGTTTATCAAGCCTACCGGTTCTATATAACCACATATAAGATTTAGTTTTGGCTGGTCTATCATTTTCTTTAAGAACCTGTAACGTCGTTTCATCCGCATGTAATACAGATTTAGTTAGTAATTCTTTAATCATTTCTTGATAAACAATATCAAGTAACTCACTGGATTTCATGATCCAGTTCGACAAAGTCTGACGGCTCAAATTAAGACCAACTCTAGAATAGTCTTGACTTTGTCTATATAGCGGTAATCCATTAGCGTATTTATCAACAATAACTTGAGCTAAAGTGCTACTAGTAGCTAAGGAACCTTCTATTGGTAGTTTAGGCATAGGAGCCTTAACTACCAAGCTACAATTAGGGCAAGAATAGATAGCTCGTTTTTCAATGGAACGGATTACTTTTTTATATAATTTAATTGTTTCTCTAGATTCTTCACTCATTTTTTTAAGTGGTGTCTTACAGTTTGAACATATAAGTTCTGATTCAGGTAACGTATATTCTATTACTTCAGTTTCTAGATTATTAATATTTTCAGTTCTAGATTTCTTTTTCTTTTTAAATGTCTTTAGTGCTGTAGGCTCATCACTATTTAGATTACTTTCTTTTTCTGCTTCATCAAAGAACTCTAAAGCTATTTGACCAAGCGGTGTTTTTTCTGAACTAGATCCAAATTTTTTAGCCCTAGATAAAATCATAGCTTCTTTTAATAACTTTATTTCAACATCTCTTTCAATTAATACTGTTTTTAGATTACTAACTTCAGTTTCTAATTTATTAGACTGATTTTTAAGCGAAGAAATATATTCTTTTAATTCTGAGTTTTCTTCTATAAATTTAGTGGTTTTATCAGTCATAATATAGGAACCTTTCTAGTTGTTTTTACT
>CAZKXV010000240.1:0-854 GCA_964556835.1 uncultured Clostridia bacterium | reverse complement strand
TCTTATATTATAGCATAAAAACCGCTAAATAGCAACCTATTTAGCGGTTAAATATTATATAATTTATCAATAATATACACGTTCTTTGACTTCTTTGAAATTGCGTTTTTGAATCCTTACTTGATGACCGTTTAGTAACCATTCAAGTTCAGAATAGTTAATGTTTATTGTTTGATTGGCTGATATAGGCCATTTAAATTTCTCGCTTTCTAGTCTTCTGTAATATAACCAAAATCCATTATCAAAGTGAATGATTTTGATTTTATCATTAGCTCTATTACAAAACACAAATATACTTTGGTTATATACATCGAGTTTAAACTGTGTTTGAACTATGGTAACTAATCCATCTATTGATTTTCTTAGATCTGTTATTCCAGTAGCCAAGTATACATTTTGGATTTTGTCTAAGTTAAACAAGTTGATCAACAACTTTGAATAATTTTAATAACGTTCCCTCATTAAAATCATCAGGTATTTCAATTTTTAATTTTCCATAAGTTAACTTAAGTAAGTGTGAAGTATTTGGTGGCTTATCCATTTTTACTTTAACAAATGTTTTTGAATTATCATCCATTTGTCTCATCTTGTATTTTCTAAGCCAATACTGTAATTGATGTACTTTTATATTCTGTTCTTCACAAAAAACTTTCATTGTTTGATTAGATGTTTTATATTTTTTTACTAATTCTAGCCATTTAGCTTGATATACTGGATCTTGTTTCATTAAAAAATACCTCCAAATTTATTGTTTGAAGGTATTATACTATTTTAGTAACTACTTTTTTAGATATGCTTGGTTTGACGCTTACATTTATAGTTGTCAACATATCACTTCAAGTTCCCTTTTTACA
>CAZKXV010000239.1:0-2814 GCA_964556835.1 uncultured Clostridia bacterium | reverse complement strand
TAAGGGTATCATAAATTATGTAGGTATAGAAAAACCTAAGATAAATAATGGAACAGAAATAATTGATTTGAAAGACAAAGCACTAATACCAACTTTTTGTGACACACATTCTCATTTTGCTTCTTATGCTGTACTTGCAAAAGCAGTTATGCTAGGCAAGTCTAAGAGTAATATGGATATGCTATTATTGATAGCTAAAGAAGACAGCCTCCTTAAGAAAGACAAAACTATAATTGGCTTTGGAGCACATTCCAATGTAGAAGAAGGTAAACTTCTTTCGAAATATGACCTCGATAAAGTAGTCCCTAATAGGTATATTGTCGTAATTACTACTGATGGACATACGGCAATTATTAACCAAAAAACTCTTGATAAATTGCCTAAAAATATGGCTAATATCAGAGGTTATGATGCCAATACTGGAATTATGAGTAAAGAGGCTTTCTACAAGCTAGTTGAATTTCTGCCTAAAATTATCAAAAATACAGATATATTCAGTTACATGCAAGGTGCAATTGATGAGCTTATTACTCAAGGCTTTGGTATGGTTCATGCAGCGAGCGGTTCGGGATTTCCTGCTGACCTTGATGTGGACTTATTGAGATGGATAGGCAAAGGACAAGATAATGGCTTTCAACTTCGCATATTTTTCCAAACATTTAATACAGAAAAAGTCCTTAAAAGGAAACTAACTAGACTGGGTGGTTGCTTTGAAACAGCACTTGATGGTAGTCTAACTTCTCGTGATGCAGCTTTGATTGAGCCTTATTGCAATACATCTAATACAGGTATTTTATATCACCAAGATGAAGAATTGTATGAAAAGATTAGTAAAGCGCATAATTTGAATCTACAAGTGGAAATGCACGCTATTGGCGATAGAGCATTTGACCAAGCAACAAGGATATTTAAGCGAGTACTTGATGAAAATCCTAGACCAGACCACCGCCATGGCATTATTCATTGCAGTCTTGTTACTGATGAAGGTGTTCAGATTTGCAAGGATTATGGTATCCAAATTATAACACAGCTAGCCTTTATTGATTTATCGGGAACAATGTTCAAGCCTATGTATGAAGCTATTGGGGAAAGAGTGTATACCGCAGAGCAACACAGCAGATTTATGCGTAAAGGTATTATGATTTCTGCTAGCTCCGATGCACCTATTACTATCCCTAATCCTATCGAATGGCTTAATAAAACTTGTAATAATCTAAATGAAGTCAACAGATTAACTATACAAGAAGCGCTTAAAGTATGTACATACAATGGTTATTGGGCGACATTTGATGAAAAAGATAGAGGCAGCTTAGAACAAGGTAAAATTGCTGATATGGTAATTCTATCAGAAAACCCTTATGAAATGGATAAAGAAAGACTGTCTGAGCTAAAAGTTATATCCACAATTTTGAAAGGCAAGAAATATATATCGAAGAAAAGAAATTTATTTATCCCTATTTTGAAAGGAATACTACGCAATTGGAAATGTTAGTATATTTATTAAAGCAATAAAAAAATATTTGAAATAAAGAATCTTTATGTTATAATTCAAAGAATAAATATCAATTAGGAGTAAGTTTAATGGTAAGCATTATTAAAAAATGCTCTAAAATAGTAATTATATTCATCATAGTTATATTATCGTTATCTATACTTTTTTTGGGGTTAATTGGTGTACAAGGTGGTATAGATTATATTTCTGCTACAAGGACACAAAAGAATAGATTGGCTGAACTAAAAATTTTTTATCAAGATAATTATATTCCTATAGATGAAAGTGAATTTGTTAATTTCGATTTAAATGATACTTCAATTAAATTAAATGAAATACAATATATATCTACTCATAATGCATACAAAAGTAAAATTCGATATCTTCAAGGATTAATTATGGGTACTTTCAGCGATATTACAGAATATACATACGACCATGAAACATTAACTGACCAACTTAATTGCGGTGTTAGAAGTTTTGAATTAGACATCTACAAACACGTAAAAAAAGGGGTAACTACTTTTCCTTGTTATCATGCACCAATAATTGATATGTATAGCAATAGCATCGATATGTCCCTAACTTTAGAAGAGCTAGAACTTTGGTCAGATAGTAATCCAGGCCACGTGCCTATTACAATTCTCATAGAATCCAAAAGCGACTACCTAATACTACCAGCAAACGAAATAATGGATTTAGAGGGTCTCAATCTTTTCGATGAACTGATTATAGAGAAATTAGGCGACAAGCTCCTTACTCCTGCAGATGTATTAGGAAGTTATAATACATTCAAAGATATGACATCAGCAAATGATTGGATACCTCTTAATAGTGTACTTGGGAAAATCATTGTAGTCTATCATACTAGTGATGTTACCCCTGAATATATTGAACAAGATACTTCTATGCAATCACAATCAATGTTTCCTTCTATTAATTACGAGAGTTATGAAACTTATTCTGATTATGCTAGCTTTGTTATGATTGGTGATTGTGCAGATGAAAGAATACTTGAGGCTGTTGAAGTTTATAACCTAATTATAAGGACACGAGCTGATGATTATATGTATGAAGATTTAGGCGAACTGCAAGAAGCAGAAGGCTTAGGGGCACAGATGATTACTACAGATTATCCGCCTAGAACAGATTATAAGGAAGGTGACTATATTTCTTATCTAGATGGACAATATACTGTAATATCAAGTAATGATTAGGTTCAGCCTTTTATCAAATAACCCTATTCTAGTTTTGATAAATAAGAACTAAGACAAGCATTGCTTGTCTCAGACTGTAGACAAACCCCTTTGATAAATTGAGTA
>CAZKXV010000238.1:0-2834 GCA_964556835.1 uncultured Clostridia bacterium | reverse complement strand
TCCTGTGAAAAAACTTCTACAAGATGCAAGCCGTGATTCTAGTCTTAAGGATTGTATAGAAGGCGTTGTAGCAGAACTTATTACCGTGCAAGAAAAGAGCTGGGAAATTGCAATAGAAGTTGCATTAGGCGGACAATTACAAAGCATTGTGACAAGAACTCAAGACCATGCAAAACGTGCTATAGCATATCTAAAAGAACGTAGATATGGTAGGGTAACATTTTTACCAATAGATAATTATCAGTCGCAAGAACTACATTATAATCAGAAGGGAATATTAAATGAAGCTGGCGTTATAGGTGTTGCTTCTGAAATGGTGGACTGTGATGGTCAATATAGGTCAGTTATTGAAGGACTACTAGGAAGAACAGTCATAGTAGAAACTGCTGATGATGCGATAAGGATTAATAAGAGATATAACAGACCTTTCAAGATGGTTACACTAGAGGGAGAGCTATTCCAAGTATCAGGCTCAATAACAGGTGGTAGCATGAAAACAAATAGTTCCGATCTTCTCGCAGGAGATAGGGCTCTTGAAGAATGCAGAAATCAAATTGCACAAGCTACTAAGCAATATGAATTATTCTCTAATAAACAAAGCCAATTAAATGCTTTATTAGAAAGCAGTATGATTAAGAAAGATTCCTGTTACGAGAAGATACAAGACTTGGAGATAGAAAAAGCCAGTATTAATGAAAAGAGAGATATTATTACAAAAGGTCACGATGATGCAGTTGTAAATATTGAAATGAGAGAATCAAGAATACAAGGGTTTACTAATTCTATCGCAGATATAGATTCTAAGCTAGTATATATTGAACAAAGAGCAGAAGACACTGAAGGAGTTAAGACTTCAGTAAACAAACAGAAAGAAGAGTCAAAGTCATATATGGTAGAAAAGAAAGCCAAACGTGATAAGGTAGCTGATGAGAAAAACAAGCTGGAAATTCAAATTGCAGAATTGAAAACAAATTGTAATACATATGCGGAAGAAATTGAACGTGTGAAGACAGAAGGACACGCACTTGAGCGTGACATCAAAGAAAAAACTGCAAGTAAAGAGATTATTGAAGCACAAGCTGTTATAATGAATGAGCAAAGAGAAAAGATGCTCAGAGATAATGCCGACAACAAAGAAATTAAGTTGCTAAAAGAGAAACAGAACGAACTTCAAGTTGTAAGGACTAAGCTCAAAGTTAGTAGAGCTGACCTAGTGATGAAGAAAGATGACATAAATGAAAAGATACTTAAGGTAAGCCAAGACTATTTCAGACAAGAAAGCAAAATGGAAAAAATAGATATGGACTTGGATAACTTAGCTAGCGGAATCTTTGAAGAATATGAGCTAGAGAGAGATGCTATTTTTGATATGAAAGATGAAGAGTTCGAGGTTCGTGGTGCAGAGAAGACAATAAGAACATTGAAGAGAAATATCAAGGATTTAGGTGGTATCAATGATAATGCTATAGAAGATTATGAACGAGTTAAAAGTGAATATGACGACTATATTGAGAACAAGAATGACCTAGATAAGAGCATAACCAACCTTGAACAAATAATAAGCAAAATTACTAAAGAAATGACAATAAAATTCTTAGAGAGTTTCGATAAAATTAGAGCAAACTTCAAGAATATTTTTATTGACTTATTTAATGGCGGATATGGAAATATTAGGCTTGATGATTCGGCAAAAGATGATCCCGATGCTAAGTTTGACCCTCTTGAGGCTGAAATTGTAATAGAGGCGACTCCACCGGGCGCTAAGACCGAAAGATTATCTCTATTATCAGGCGGGCAACAAGCATTAGTAGCTATTGGAATACTATTTTCCATTCTTAGAACTAAGCCTATGCCTTTCTGTATACTCGATGAGTTAGATGCTCCTTTAGATGATTCTAATGGTAAATTATACGCTACATATCTAAGAAAATTTAGTCAAGTAACACAATTTGTTGTAATTACACATCGTCACCCAACTATGAATTTGGCACACGTACTATACGGTGTAACAATGCAAGAAAAAGGTGTAACTAAACTAATTTCTGTACAGCTTAAAGAAGCTATGAAGTTTACTGATGTGCCTAAGAAGGCATAGGAGTTTATATGGGAATATTTGGTAGCATTGTTCGTGGATTGAAGAGGATGAAAGAGGGTTTTAGCAAGAAACTCTATGAAATTTTCAGTTCAAATGAATTAAATGATGACTTTTATGAAAAGTTAGAATATACACTGATTTCTTCTGATGTTGGAGTAGTTGCAACTTCAGAAATAGTAGAGAGGTTGCGTATCGAGGCATTTGAAAAGAAATTAGGTAAGGCTAGTGAAGCTATTCCCATTTTCAAGGAAATTTTGCTCGAGATGATAGACTATGAATTCGAGGAATTCAATTATCCATTAGTAATACTCGTTGCAGGGGTAAATGGTGTAGGAAAGACAACTGCACTAGGCAAGCTTGCTAAGTTCTTTAAGAAACAAGGAAAAAGTGTAGTTCTTGCGGCAGCTGATACATTTAGAGCAGCAGCAGCAGAGCAATTATCAGTATGGGCAGACAGGGCGAAAGTAAGGATTATAAAGTATGGAGAGGGTGCAGACCCCGCCGCAGTTGTATATGATGCTATTTCTTCAGCGAAAGCGAAGAAAGATGATGTGCTATTGATAGATACAGCAGGTAGGCTGCATAATAAGAAGAACCTTATGGAAGAGCTTAAGAAAATTAATAGGGTTGTTGAAAGAGAATATCCTATATGCGATTATAGAACATATATCGTAATTGATGCAACGACTGGGCAGAATGCTATCCAACAAGTAAATCATTTCGATGAAGCAATAGATAT
>CAZKXV010000237.1:0-2839 GCA_964556835.1 uncultured Clostridia bacterium | reverse complement strand
ATAAGAAGCACGTCTGCCCTCATTACGACCCATTCTCTTAAGTTTTCCAGTCATATTTAGCGTATTTACTCTAGCAACCTTTACACCAAAAACTTCTTCAACAGCTTTTTTGATTTGGTTTTTGTTTGCACTAGGGTGAACTTTGAAAGTATATCTTTTGTAAGAGATGCCATCATAGCTTTTCTCAGATAATACGGGCTTAATAATAATGTCATAGCTATTCATTATGCATATGCCTCCTCTAATTTCTTTATAGCGTCAGCAGTGATAAGACAATTCTTATTCGAAACTAGGTCATATACATTAATAAGCGCAACATCAATACTGTTTAGCTTAGGAATATTACTGCTAGCACGTCTAGAATTAATATCTTGATCAGCAGTTACAAGCAAAGTTCTTCCGTCTACTTCTAATGCTTTTAGTACTGCTACCATTTCTTTTGTTTTAGGAGCTGCAAGATTAAGTGAATCCAATATCTTCATTTCGCCAACTCTCAATTTCTCTGAAAGTGCTACTTTGATAGCTTGTTTTTTCGCCACTTTGTTAATCTTCTTGCTGAAATCTCTTGGCTTAGGAGCGAATACTACGCCACCATGTGTCCAATGAGGAGCTCTTGTTGTTCCAGCTCTAGCACGACCAGTACCTTTCTGCCTCCAAGGCTTTGCACCACCGCCTCTAACTTCTGAACGAGTAAGAGATGACTTTGTGCCTTGTCTTTTGTTAGCTAATTGAGCAACAACTACTTGATGAATAAGAGCCTCATTGTACTCTACATCAAATACATTCTTGTCCAAATCTATTTTACCAGCCTCTTTGCCGCTGATATCGTACATCTTAACTTTCATATATAGTACTCCTTATTGACCTTTAATGGCATTCCTAATAATCACAAAGCCTTGTTTAGGTCCGGGAACAGCGCCCTTGATGAATAACAAATCTCTTGCAACATCAACTTTGACAACCTTAAGGTTCTGGATAGTCACTTTCTCAACACCATAATGACCAGGCATATGTTTGTTCTTAAAAACTCTTGAAGGGCTTGAACAAGCACCAAGAGAACCAACACCTCTATGATAATGAGAACCATGAGACATAGGACCACAGTGCATATTCCAACGTTGTATAGTACCAGTGAAACCACGTCCACGAGTAGTACCAGTTACGTCAATTGTATCACCAACTGCGAAAACATCACATTTGATTTCTTGTCCGATTTTGTAAGCACTACAATTTTCAAATCTGAATTCATTTAAGAATCTCTTAACAGGCACGCCTGCTTTCTTGAAATGTCCTTGCTTACATTTATTAGCTCTATGTTCTTTGATGTCTTGGAAAGCAACTTGTACAGCTGCATAGCCATCTTTTGCTACAGTCTTAAGCTGAGTAACAGCTAGTGGACCTGCTTGAACAACAGTTACTGGCACTACAGTGCCATTTTCTAAAAAGACTTGGGTCATACCCATTTTGGTTCCGACGATTGCTTTATTCATAATAAAGATCTACCTCCAAATATATATTAGAGCTTGATACGGATATCTACGCCTGCAGGCAAATCGATTTTCATTAGTGAATCGACAGCTTTGCCGTTAGGATTGTATATATCAATCAATCTCTTATGTGTTCTTAGTTCGAATTGCTCTCTTGAATCTTTATACTTATGAACAGCACGTAAAATAGTAATAATTTCACGTTCAGTAGGAAGAGGAATAGGTCCTGAAATTTTTGTATCAGTTCTCTTCATAGCGTCCACAATTTTTGCCGCCGCAGCGTCAATAAGAGAGTGATCGTAAGCTTTTAACTTAATTCTAATATTTTGTCCAGCCATAATAACCTCCTGTTATCTAACTCTTTTAGATTTTGTACACATAGCCGTGTGTCTCATATTGTGCGAATAATATAAAGGCATTTCTGCCTTATGAGTTAGCGCTCGATTCTCGAACTAGTCAGCGGAAACTATCCTTGAGAGACGGTAACCTCCCGCTTCATCCCTAGTAAACTAGTCGCACAGCCTTAATAGAATACCAAAATGACAAATGCAAGTCAAGCAAAAATCAGCATAAAAACTAAGAAATTTAGAGTTTTTTATAGGCTAAAACCTATAGAAATACAGCGAATTATACCAAAATCGAAGGAAAGCCACTATATATAGTACTTAAACCGCCAAAATGTCTACATTAATCACAAAATATAGCTTATATAACGATAAAATATAGACATTTATTTCGATAAAAAATATATAAAATTGAAAAATATTTTACAATATGAAATATATCAAACTAATAGTTTCATATTTTGTTGTTACAACATATTACCCTATAAAATGCTAAATCATAAGATTAGTTACTCTGAGGTTAAAAAAAAGCAAATAATTGATGATACTTTTAGTAATTACTTTGAGTCCTATAAAAAAAGATTACTTGTATAATTAAGAATAAATCTGATTACAATTATAATTTATCTAAAAAAATGTCCAAAACTGCAATATAAACTTCCAAAACTGCATAGGTACTTGAGATTTTTTATGTTTCTTGTTACTATAAAGTTAAATAAAAAAGGGGAAGAAGAAGACAAAATGAAAAAGAAATTAATATTAGGGATAGCTTTATTAGTATTAGCAGGTATACTTACAGGAACTAGTTGTTATATAAATCAGCCAGCAGGAGGCTATGTATTGCTTTTGGCAACTGTAATATTTATAGCAGGAATCATTATAATGCTTTTATCTATCCCTAAAGGCAAGAAAATTCTATTGATAACAGGTTCTTTAATTTTAGTTGCCAGTTAGATTTGCTCACTTTATTTCTTGCCTAATCGGTCATTAAATAAAATAGTGTCGACT
>CAZKXV010000236.1:0-2845 GCA_964556835.1 uncultured Clostridia bacterium | reverse complement strand
AACATTCATATAATCTGTCTAGTCCAAAATACTTCTCATGTCCTGCAAGTTGAAGTACGCTATCAGCTGAAGTATATATTATCAAACTCCCTTCTTCAATGCTTTTTGTACCATAGTCTTCAATAACTTTCGTTCCCGAATAAGGTTTATTAACTATGGTCTTTGCGTTCATTTTGCTCTCAAGTTCTTCTATCAAATCGGTCGGGAAACCATTGGGATAAGTTCTAAAAGGCTCTTTCATAACCACACCCGCCATTTCAAAATGTCCTATTGTAGTATCCTTACCTGATGATAGTTCGCTTAATCTTGCGTATCTTGCTAGAGGTTTATCCGTTTTAGGTAAGTAATCCACTCCATCAATATTACCTAACCCCAATTTAAGAAGGTTGGGTATAAAGAATTTATCACTCTTAGATATTGAATGCAAGGTGTTACTGTTTTCATCACCATACTTATAGGCATCGGGGAGCGCACCTATGCCTAAACTATCTAAGACTATCAGAAATACCCTATTACAATTCTTCACTTATCTATGCCATCTCAAGCGCCAGTTTCATCATTTCGGTGAATGAATTCTGCCTTTCTTCAGCCGAACATTTTTCTCCGCTGACTAGACTATCCGAAATAGTGCATATAGCAAGTGCATTTCTGCCCGCCCTATTTGCATTGGCATAGAGTGCAGCCGCCTCCATTTCAACAGCTAGCACACCCATTTTGCTCCATAACAATGCACTCATAGAATCATCATAGAAAGTATCTGAGGATAGGATATTACCAACTTCATAACTTAATTCGAATTGCTCCGCTATAGAAACGGCTTTCGCTAATAATTCGTAGCTTGCTATAGGAGCATAATCACCTGACAACTCAAATTGTTTCATATAATTCGAATTAGTACAAGCCGCTTGCGCTATAACAATATCTTTTAACTTAAGCCTATCGCTAATTGCACCCGCTGAACCTATACGAATAATGTTCTCCACTTCATAATAATTGTAAAGCTCATATGAATATATCCCCATTGATGGCATACCCATACCGCTAGCCATTACGGAAACACGTTTATCACAATAATAGCCCGTATAGCCTTGTATGCCACGAACATTATTAATTAGCTCCGCTTTCTCAAGGAAAGTTTCTGCAATAAACTTACTACGCAACGGATCACCGGGCATTAGAACAGTTTCAGCAAAATCTCCCTTTTTCGCTGTAATATGTGCAGTTGGAATGTTTGGCATAATAATCTCCTTTCGATATATCTAATGGTACCATTAATGGATCTATTTTATAACTTTATAATTAACTTTTATTATTACTAGTAAATGAAAAATCTCAGCTTAGCTATTCACCAATAATTTTGATTAGAACCCGCTTATTACGTTTCCCATCCATTTCCCCATAAAAAATCTGTTCCCAAGGTCCGAAATCTAATCTACCATTCGTAATAGCGCATACAACCTCTCTACCCATTATTGTACGCTTCAAATGTGCATCGGCATTATCTTCATAGCCATTATGCATATATTGATTATAGGGCTTCTCAGGAGCTAATTTCTCCAGCCATACTTCATAGTCATTATGGAGCCCGCTTTCATCATCATTTATGAAAACACTAGCTGTAATGTGCATTGCATTGACAAGTACAAGACCTTCCTTTATTTCGCTAACATCAATAGCCGTTTGTACCTGCTTAGTAATATTAATTAGTTTACGCCTAGTTGGGATATTGAAAATAAGCTCTTCCCTATAACTCTTCATTATAACTCCTTCTAATATTAGTTAAATTATCTAGTGAATATTATAAACTATTTGGTATATAATGTCAATGTTCGCAGTATTCATTACTAACCTAGATACTATCTTATTAGAAAAAGGTACAGTTCTATATTCAATATTGAATTCGCCCACAACAAAGGTTGCGGGCGAAATATTTCACAAAATCCTCTTATAATATTATAGACTTATGGGAAAATACCTCTAATATTCTTAGCATCACAAATTGTCTTAAGTGCAAATACATATGCAGCTCTTCTATAATTGGTTTGCAATCTCTCTTTTGTTTTATCTATATTGTCAAATGCTTGCAACATAATCTTTCTAAGCATCTTATTAACATCTTCCTCTTCCCACATTAGAGATTGAATATTCTGAACCCATTCGAAATATGACACGACAACACCACCCGCATTAGCTAGGATATCAGGAATTACTACCTTTCCCTTAGATGCAAGAATGTTATCTGCTTCAACTGTAGTAGGTCCATTCGCAGCTTCTACAATAATCTCTGCCTTAATTAAGTCAGCATTATCAGCATTGATTTGATTTTCTAGTGCTGCAGGAATAAGAATATCACAATCGCACATTAGTAATTCTTGATTGTTAAGTTTTTGTCCATCTATAATTAAATCAGAAAGCAACTTGCCTGTAGCAGTTTGTTCTGCTATTGCCTCTACATCAAGACCTTCTTTGTTATAGTATGCACCGCTGACATCACTAATACCAACAATAATAGCACCCTTGCTCATAAGTAATTTAGCTGCTATGCTACCAACATTACCAAAGCCTTGAACTGCTATCCTAATGCCCTCGATAGGCTTGCCCAGTTTTTCTAGAATTGCTCTAGTAATAAACATTACACCACGACCAGTAGCCTCATTTCTGCCTAATGAGCCACCTAGTTCGATAGGTTTGCCTGTAACTACGCCCGGAATAGTATATCCGTGCAACATAGAATATGTATCCATAATCCAAGACATAACCTCGGCATTAGTATTCACATCAGGAGCAGGAATATCTTTCTGAGGACCTATAAATGGCAAAATCATTGTTGTATATCTACGAGTCA
>CAZKXV010000235.1:0-2848 GCA_964556835.1 uncultured Clostridia bacterium | reverse complement strand
TTAATGCAAGTTATGATGATGTTGCTACTGGCGATATTATAAGAGTTGATATTGCTGAGCAGTTTACAAATTCTAAATATTTACACCCATACATCACTGAGCCAAAACCTGTCATATTCAGCAAGTTTATGTCTTGGAATGCAACTACAGGTCTTTTCTTTTCGCCTTTTGGGGAAGCCAACATTAATAATGAACCTAGTATTATTTCGCAAATACCAACTATGGCACATGAACTTGGTCATTCATTAGGTATAATGCCTGAAAACTCAGCTAATCTTTTTGCGGCATACGTAACTCTAAATTCTTCTAATCCTTATATTAGGTATGCTGGGTATATTGAAATATCTGGTATTTCTGCAATTGCATATTATTCAGGGGTTGAAGAAGAATACACTAGATTATTAGACAATGATGCGATAGCACAGCTAATAATAGATAAAAATTATGCGTATGAATTTTGGCTAGAAAATGAGCCTCCGCTTCGTGAATTATCTCAGTGGATTAATGATTTCTATCTGAAGTTTCAGGGGCAAGAAGATGGAATATCAAGTTATTCTGCTCCTTATGAATATGAGATTGTGATAAGTCCACAAGAGGAAATAGTGATAAATTATTCAGAAGTACAGAAAATATTGTTGACTATCTATGTAGACAATATGGTATAATCTTATATAGAAATACAATTGGAGGAAAGTTTTTATGTTAACACTATCTGATAGAATTAAATCAATGCAAGAAAGCCCTATAAGGAAACTTGTTCCCATTGCAGAAAATGCAAAAAAACAAGGCAAAAAGGTCTATCATCTAAATATTGGACAACCTGATATTGAGACTCCTGAGGCATTCTTTAACGCTGTGAAAAATTATGACAGCAAGGTACTTGCTTATTCATTTTCGCAAGGTATGCCCGAATTAATTACTAGTATGCAAGAGTATTACTTACGTTATAATATGAAATTCGCTGATAATCAAATTCTAATTACAAATGGTGGTAGCGAAGCCTTGCTTTTTACTCTTATTGCTATAGCTGATTACGGCGATGAAGTTCTTGTTCCTGAACCTTTCTATACTAATTATAATGGTTTTAGTGTGCCTATTGGTGTAAAGGTTAAGCCTATAACTACATATGCTGTTGACGGATTCGCACTTCCTACACTTGAAGAAATGCAGAAGCTTGTAACTTCTAAGACTAAGGCAATTATGCTCTCTAATCCCGGTAATCCTACAGGAGCAGTATATGATATAGACCAAATCAAGGCTGTGACTCAGCTTGCTTTGGATAACGATCTTTTCATTATAGCTGATGAAGTGTACAGAGAATTTACTTATGATAATATGAAATATACAAGTTTCGGTAATATTGCTGAGGTGGAAGACAGGGTAATAATAATTGATTCCATTTCGAAAAGATATTCAGCTTGTGGAGCAAGAATTGGCTCTATTGCTTGCCGTAACGATGAGTTAATGGCTAGCATATTGAAACTTTGTCAGTCAAGGTTATGCGTCCCTACTCTTGAAATGATAGGGGCTATAGAGCTATATAAGACGGATAATTCTTATTTTGAGAAAGTTAACAAAGAATATACGAAACGCAGAGATATTGTCTATGAAGCCCTTTCTTCTATCAAAGGTGTATTATGTGAGAAACCTCGTGGTGCGTTCTATGTAATTGCTAAGCTACCTGTGAAAAATGCAGAAGAATTTGTTGTATGGTTGCTCAAAGAATTTGATGTTGATGGTGAAACAGTTATGTTCGCACCTGCTCAAGGCTTCTATGCTACTCTAGGTATGGGCGTAGATGAGGTAAGACTTGCTTATGTATTAGAAGTGGATAAACTCAAAAAAGCTATGAATATTCTCAAACTTGCACTTGATGTATATCCAAACAGAACTTATTAGTATATAATACTATAATCATTTAGTCGATTTAATCCCGCTTGATGAGAATTAAGCGGGATTGTAATTATAAATATTATTCAAAGTGAGTAATCATATTGTATATAAAATAATGAAGAGGGTGAAATATGATGAAAGATGATAAAGTATATCAGAAAACTAGGAAGATAACATTCATTTCTGTTCTTATGAATGTCATTTTGAGTACACTTAAGATTATTATCGGTATACTTGCTCGAAGTTCTGCACTAATTAGTGATGGTATTCATTCTTTTTCAGATTTAGTTAGTGATTTCGTAGTTATGTTTGGCTTGAAGTTTTCTAGGAAACCACCTGATGATGACCATAATTACGGACACGATAAGATTGAAACTATAGCTACTGCAATTGTTGGCATATTCTTGATGATAGTAGTATTTCAACTTATCAAGTCGGGTGTGGAAAATATTATTAATATTGCTAAGGGTAGTGTTCCTGATGCTCCGCACTATGTTGCATTAATTATTGCAGGTATTTCTATAATAGTTAAGGAAATTCTTTATCAAGTTACAGAACGAATTGCAAAAGAAATTGATAGCCTAGCAATGCATGCTAATGCTATTCATCACCGCACTGATTCCGTTTCATCAATTGCAGTACTATTAGGAGTAGGCGGAGCGTTTATACTTGGAGGAAGCTGGGTAATACTAGACCCAATCGCTAGTATTGCTGTAAGTATTCTGATTTTCAAAGTAGCTTTCGATGTTCTTAAATCTACTTACGGCGAGTTGTCTGATAAGGCAGTTGATAAGGAAACTAGGGATAAAATAGTTGAAATTATAGATATGAACGATGGTATCTATGGCTTAGAACATTTGCATACTAGGATAGCTGGTAGATTGATAATAATTGAACTTCATATATTCATAGATGAAGCCTTCTCTTTTGTCCGTTCGCATGATATAACTAATGA
>CAZKXV010000234.1:0-2865 GCA_964556835.1 uncultured Clostridia bacterium | reverse complement strand
GCAATAATAATGAAAAAATTCTTTAAGAAAAGATTAAATAAAAAAGGCTTCACTTTGGTTGAAGTACTGGTAGGGTTAGCACTCTTAGGAGTGTTTATCCCGCTATGTGCTGAATTGTTCTATATGGGTTATAATATAATGGGTGAAGCTGCAGGTATGGTTAACGAAAGTAATAGAGTAGCTCAATCTCTCGAATCGGGAAATACTTTAGCAGGCGTGCAATCTACAAAATATAACCAAGTTGGTGCAATGAATATTACCTCCGAAATAGAAGGCTTTAATATCATAGGGTCTCAAACAACGGTTACTTATACTACTAGAAAGATGATAGGCGATACTATCGAATATACAGCATTTGAGTAATAACAAGCTGATAATATTTGGAGCTATAATTATATGATAAAGTTTATAAAAGCATATAAAAAATATATGAATAGAAAGGGCATGACATTAGTTGAACTAATAGTTGCTATTGCCTTAACTGGTATGATTGTTGCATCATGCGCAATTCTAACTAATGTGTTTACTAATTCTTATATTGCCGGTAGTATTCAAGCTGATGCGTTGTTATTATTAGATGAATTAGAAGACGGTATTGATGACGCCTTTTCTGGTGCAACAGGTTGCTGGGTTAGTACGAGTAATTATGTAACGCCTTCTGTTAGTGGCTACCATTATAGTTATATTGCTAATAATAAAGTAAATCTTTATTCTACTGTGGTTGGTAATGTAGGGCTTCAAGATGTAATTTCCGCAGCTGCTTACAATGGATATACTGCAACTTGGTATGTTAATGTTGATAATAATAGTACTGATGGTGCATCATATTTCAGATATTTACATATTTATCTTTATGCTTCGAAATCGGGAAGTAGATATTTTCGTGAGTTCTATGTTGCTATGCCTAACTTAAGTGGTCAAATACAATATTTGGGTACAGGTACGGTAGTAAGACTTGCTAATCCTACTGCAGCTATGATAGATGCTGGTAATAGGGGATATGGAACGGTAAGAATTGAGCCTGCAATATAAATATAAAGGAATAGAATTATATGATATACACTGAAATACTAACTGCAATTTTCTTTACGCTATTTGGTTTGTTTATAGGCAGTTTTCTTAATGTGTGTATATATAGGCTACCTCGAGGCAATTTTTTTAGTAAAAGCAGGTCATATTGCCCTTGTTGCAGAAATCAAATAGTATGGTATGATAATATACCTTTGATTAGTTGGTTTGTTTTGGGAGGGCGTTGTCGAAATTGCAAGGAGAAAATTAGTATCCGTTATCCTGCTATAGAAGCTATTAATATGGTATTATGGCTGGTTTGTTATCTGGTTCTAGGTTTTAGTATTGGCACGGTAATTCTATGTATTGTATTCTCTATACTTCTAGTTATGTCTATGATAGATATAGATATTCAAGAGATTCCTAACGCTCTTATATTATCGATTGTTGTTCTTGCAATTCCATATGTATTTGCTTCTGGCTTGCCCCTATGGGAGCATATTCTTGGCGCTTTTGTTATGAGTATACCTTTATTTGTTGTTGGTATTATTACTGGCGGTATTGGAGGCGGAGATATTAAGTTATTATTTGCAACTGGTATTCTCCTAGGATACAAACTCACATTAGTTGCTGGATTAGCGGGTATAATTATTGGTGCATTGGTTGGTGTAGTTTTGCTAATTTCGAGGAAAGCAGGCAGAAAAACTGCTATGCCTTTAGGCCCTGCACTTGCTAGTGGTTTTGTAATTGCGGCATTATGGGGCAACCAAGTTTTTGATTGGTATATTGGATTAATTTAGAAATAATAAGATGATTTTTCTTAATACACTGAGATTATTTGGTAAAAAATGCTATTTAGTGGCATATTTTCTTATTTTCTTATTTGTTCTTGACTTTTGCTTTTTTATTTATTATAATGAAATTGTTATGAATGGAGGCTTGCATATATGAGCACAACCTTAAAATTAGGTCAAATTTTATTAAAACGAGGTCAAGTTTCGCCTGAACATCTTAAAGAGGCAAGAGATAAGCAGCGTGATGACCCTACACTAAGTTTAGCAGAAGTATTAATTTCAATGAACATTACAAAAGAAGAAAATATTCTTTCGGCTCTAGCTGAGAGAATGAATGTTGATTTCATTGATGGTCAAGTATACGTTGCTGATACCGATGTTATCAAGTTCGTTTCAGAGAAACTTGCTAGAAAGTATCAAGTTTTACCATACAAAGTAGATCGTGGTAGACTTATTATTGCTATTCGTGACCCTTCTAATATTGAAGTTGCTGAAGATTTGAAGATGGTTTCTGGTAAGGAAATTGGTTTTGTTCTTGCCACTAAAGAAAATATCTCAGTAGGCATAGACAAATATTATTCTTCAGCTAGTGCGAGGAAACTTGCAGAAGGTATAGGTCAATCTCAAGAAGAAGAAGTAATTAAGAAAAGCGACGATATAGATGATATAGACAATAGGGTCGAAAATGCACCTATTGTTAAGTTGCTTAATACACTAATACAACAAGCATATATTAGACAGTCTTCCGATATTCATATAGAACCTTTCAAAGATACTGTTGTAATACGAATGAGAGTTGATGGAGATTTGATTGAAGTTCTTAGGATAACACCTACTGCACATAGAAACCTTATCACTAGAATTAAGATACTTTCATCAATGAATATTGCAGAGAAGAGAATTCCTCTTGACGGTCGTTTTGAGCATAGGTTTGACGGTATGGGAGTTGATATTCGTGTATCAACATTACCTACAACTTTCGGCGAGAAAGCCGTTCTTCGTTTACTTGGTACTGCTCTTGGTAAAGATATTACTCTTGCTAAGTTGGGTATGGATGAAAATA
>CAZKXV010000233.1:0-2892 GCA_964556835.1 uncultured Clostridia bacterium | reverse complement strand
ATTATCTGAAAGCAAACGATTAACGGCATTAATTATTTCAGCTCTTGCACCATAGTTTAGTCCAATATTTATAATCATACCCGTATTATTTGCTGTGCTTTCAATTACTTTATTTAGAGATAATTGGACTTTTTTGGGCAATTTACTTATATCACCCATAAAATTTGTACGCATATTTTCATTGGCATATTTACTAAGTTCATCATCAGCAAATCTCTTCACCATATCAAACAAAGTATTCTTTTCTTTAACTGACCTTTTCCAATTTTCTGTGCTAAATGCGTAAAAGGATACAACTTCTATCCCCATATTATTGCAAGCTTTTATAATTTTTTCAAGAGCTAGTACGCCTTGTTTATGCCCATCACTACGAGCAAGCCCCCGAGCTTGAGCCCAACGACCATTACCATCCATAATAAAGGCAATATGTCTAATATCTTTCATATAACGTTGAAGTAAATACCGAAATATCTACTAAATCTCCTGCTTAAAACCACTGGCAACCAAAAATATTGTATTTTCTAATAATTTCTGTCTTACCACTAATATAGTGTCTATATCCTTAGCCTTATTAGACTTCAAATGTAGAGTTTCGACTTTATAACCTTGCTTTTCGAGTATTTCTATAGCACGAACGAGTTCAACTCCAATAACGTCAGTCATATTAGACGCTCATTAACTCTTCTTCCTTACTCTTATGCAATTCTGTAACTTTCTTTGTATAATCAGCAAGCAAGTCATCTACGTTTTTGTTCATATCTTTCACATCGTCCTCAGTAATAATATTATCCTTTTTTAGTTTTTTGATACTATCATTCATTTCTCTTCTAATATTACGCAATCCTACATGTGCATTATCGCTATAAACTTTAATCTCTTTTGCAAGGGAAAGTCTTCTTTCTTCTGTAAGTTCTGGAAAAATTAATCTTATAACCTTGCCATCATTATTAGGGTTAATACCTATATTAGAAGCTTGAATAGCTTTTTCTATGGGCTTAATAGAATTATGGTCCCATACAGTTATGGTTAGAATTCTTGCCTCAGAAACAGCAATATTTGCCATTTGATTAAGAGAAGTAGGCACACCATAATAATCCGCCTTAATCCCATCTAGAATATGCGGGTTAGCTCTTCCTGCTCTAATTGAAAGAAACTTGTGTTCAAGTCTTTCTAATATGTCATCCATCTTAAGCTCAGACATTTCAAATAATTCATCAATTTCTTTAATACCATACGACATAATTTTCACCTCTCTTATACTATTATATCAAAAACAATTAATTAATTCAATCAATAATTGTTCCTATTTTCTCGCCACAGACAGCCCTAATCAAACTGTTGTCTTCAGCTAAGCCGAACACAATTATAGGGATATTGTTGTCCATACATAGAGTTAGTGCTGAATTATCCATTACTTTGAGTTCTTTCTTAATCACTTCTAAATAATTGAGTCTATCAATTTTCTTAGCTTTAGAATTAATATGAGGGTCAGAATCATAGACTCCATCAACATTTTTCGCAAGAAGTAATACTTCTGCTTCTATTTCAGCGGAACGCAGTGCTGCACCAGTATCAGTACTAAAGTAGGGATTACCAGTTCCGCAAGCGAAAATAACTACTCTACCCTTATCCAAATGTCTAAGTGCTTTTCTAAGTATATATGGCTCAGCAACTCTAGTTATAGTTAGTGCAGTTTGTACTCTTGTTGGAACATCTACATTTTCAAGTGCGTCTTGAAGGGCAAGTGCATTAATAACCGTAGCTAGCATACCCATATGATCAGCAGTAGTTCTGTCCATTGAACTATCCGCAGTCTTACCACGCCAGAAGTTACCTCCTCCAATAATAATGCCAACTTCCACACCAAGCTTGATAACATCTTTAATTTGACAAGCAACCTTATTAATAATATCTTGATTAATACCAAAGCCTTTATCACCAGCAAGTGCTTCGCCACTAATCTTAATTACAGCTCTCTTATATCTTGGATTCATATATTAACCTCCCTATAAAAAAGGGAACAATAAGCATAGTTCCCTTTCAATAATTAACTTACAATTAACCTTGCATTTTCTTGACTTGGTCCATAACCTCGTCGGCGAAATTATCTTCTTTCTTAGCAAGTCCCTCGCCAACTTCATATCTCGCAAATCTTCTAATAGAAATTTTTTCGCCTATTTTTGCGGTCGCTTCTATCAATAAATCGTTAATAGTCTTTGTATTGTCTTTGACAAATGTTTGCTCAAGCAAACACACATCTTTGAAGAATTTATTGATTTTGCCATCAATAATCTTAAGAATAATATTATCCGGCTTTGGCTTAGGGTCATTCTTCGCTTCAGCAAGAAGAATCTTTCTTTCGTTTTCTATCTGTTCTGCTGGAACTTCTTCTTTAGATACATATTCAGGTTTCGCAGCTGCAATCTGCATTGAAATATCGTGAACAAAATTTGTAAACTGTTCTGATTTAGCTACAAAGTCTGTTTCGCAATTAACTTCAACTAATACACCTATTTTCCCGCCCATATGGATATATGAATCAACAATACCTTGAGAAGCAATCTTACCTGCACGTTTTGCAGCTTTAGCAATACCATTCTCTCTCAACCATTCAATTGCCTTATCTACATCGCCATCACTAGCAACAAGAGCTCTCTTGCAATCCATCATTCCAACACCAGTACGCTCACGTAGAGCCTTGATTTCATTTACACTTACCATAATATCTCTCCTTGTATATTATCTTTTAATTATTCTGCTATATCTTCAGTTTTTTCAGCTTCCTCAACTTTTTCAGTTTCCATAACTTGTATAGAATCAAGTGCTATAGTATCATCCTCTTTAGGTGATAGTGTATCTTCATATTCTACGCCATCTCTACTCTCAATAATA
>CAZKXV010000232.1:0-2923 GCA_964556835.1 uncultured Clostridia bacterium | reverse complement strand
TTATATATTTGCCCATTCATTGATTAACCATAAAATCTAAGATAATAGGGGAATTATGAATAGTTAGTATAGCATCTGAATATATAATTTAAGGGTTTTCAAATTTTGTAAACTCTACTATTAATGAATCTTTAGGTACAGCACTAGGAGATAAAGGCGTAACATGCTCAAGAACATTTATTATTCTGACTAATCTAGAATCAGCTTTATCTAAATGTTTGTATAATAATGCTCTATACACCATTAATTCATAGGTGCAAAATGTATCTACTTCATAATGTGCATTTTTTCGATAATTATAAACATTCTTGTTTTCACTATATCTAACATGAGACCATTGTCTTAAAGTCTGGTCAATACGATGTCCCCTTGTATGCAAATCTCTAATCATTCTCCGAATTAATCTAAGTTCAATATGGTCAATAGTTAAACCCTGATTAAAATACATATCTGTTGCAGGTTCAATAAAAATATTTATATTGACGCCTTTGGGCAATGAATCTTGTACTATGGAATTAAATGAATGTATACCCTCGATAATTACTACTTCTTTTTCCTTTAGGACAAAAGGTATAAATTCTTCTTCTCTTTTACCTCGAATAAAGTCAAAACGAGGAATCATAGCATTACCTTTTTCTATTATTTCTGCAAAACATTTATTCATTTCCCTAGTATCAAGAGCACGAATACTATCAAAATTTTTCAACCCATCGGGCAATAATTCTATTTTATCTCTGTCAATAAAAAAATCATCCATAGATAAAGTCTGAGCTTCTCTGCCATTTTCATCTAAGTAGTTCTCTAACATCTTGCTGAAAGTTGTCTTACCCGATGAAGAAGGGCCACAAACGAATATTAGTTTGATATCTTTATCGTTTATTATTCTTCCACCTATCTCTTTAATTGACTTTTCTATATGCTCTTGATAATTTTTTACTTGAATTTTTATATCAGGTAGCTCATCCCATTTAACTAATTTTCCCATAATTTATGATTTATTTACTCCATTATTTCTATATCTAGCTTATATTAACACGATTATTATATATTTGCAACTATGCTTAAATGAATTAGCACTATGAAAATATACCCATAGTGCTAATATCTTTATATATTAGATAATTATACTTGTATTCTATACTGCATCTTCAAACTGACTATTATATAAATCAGCATAGAAGCCTTTTGCCTCTAGTAGTTCATTATGAGAACCTTGCTCAATAATATCACCATTATTCATCACAAGAATCATATCAGCATTCTTGATAGTTGATAGTCTATGTGCAATAATAAAACAGGTCTTGCCTTTCATCATATTAGTCATTGCATTCTGAATATAGAACTCTGTTCTAGTATCAACTGAACTTGTTGCCTCATCAAGAATTAGTATCTTGTTATCGGCAAGGATAGCACGAGCAATAGTAAGCAATTGTTTCTGCCCTTGTGAAAGATTAGAGGTTTCCTCATCTAGCACTGTATCATAACCATCTGGAAGTGCTTCAATAAAGAAATCAACATGTGCTTTCTTCGCCGCTTCACGTATTTCTTCATCGGAAGCAGAAGGATTTCCATAAGCAATATTTTCTCTAATAGTATCACTCATTAACCAAGTGTCTTGAAGTACCATACCAAACATTGTACGCAATTCATCTTTACCATAATTTCTTATATCCACTCCGTCTAATAGGATAGAACCATTATTTATCTCATAAAATCTCATTAATAAGTTAACAAGAGTAGTCTTGCCTGCACCAGTTGGTCCAACAATTGCTATCCTCTCATAACTTTTCACTCGTACATTCATATTATTAATCAATGGTACATCTTCTTCATATCTGAAGTCCACATTCTTAAACTCTATGCTAGGAGATATATTTTCTATACTGACTGTATTAGCAATATCTTCAATCTCTTCTTCTTCATCTAATAGCTTAAATATTCTTTCTGCTGCAGCAATGGTAGACTGTATTTGATTGGCTATATTTGCAGTTTGTAGTATAGGTTGTGAAAACTGAGAAGAATACTGCAAGAATGCTTGAATGTCACCTAAACCAAGAGGATTAGTAGCACCGGCAAGTATACCCCCAACAATACAAATTGCAACGTAAGACAGATTATTAACAAATTGCAAGGCAGGCATAATCATTCCTGCGAAAAATTGTGCTTTAGTAGTTTCTCCAGCAAGCACTTCGTTGACATCTTCCATTTCTTTGATTGTATCATCTTCTTTACCAAATAGTTTAATTACTTGCTGTCCGGTAATATTTTCTTCTATTTTTCCGTTAAGTTCGCCTAATTTAGCCTGTTGTGCCGCAAACTTTTTCTGCGATTTTTTCGCAATAAATATAGTTATTACAGAAAACACTGGTAATGCCATAAGTGCAATTAATGTCAACCATATATTTATTGTGAACATCATAATTATAATACCAACAATTGATACTACTGATATAATAACCTGAACTATGCTCTCTTGCAAGGAAGTGGCGATAAGGTCTACATCATTTGTTATTCTAGATAGAACATCACCAGTAGAATGTGAGTCATAGAAACTAATAGGTAATTTATTGAATTTCTTCTTTATATCGGTACGTAATTGTAATACGACTTTCTGAGCAAGTCCAGCCGAAATAAATCGGGAAATAAAACTAAAGATTGCCGCCAGCACATACATACCAATAACTATAAATATTATTTTATATATATAATCAAGGTCGATACTTCCTACCATAATACCTTCTTGCAAGCTATTGGTAGCACGTCCTAATATTTTAGGGGTCAAGATAGTGAACACAGTTCCAATTATCGCTAATATCAGTACGACAAGCAATGTTGGCAGTTGCGGTCTTAAATATTTTATCAATCTCTTCAGAGTGCCTTTGAAATCATCTGCTTTCTGTACAGGAGCACCCATTCCCATTGG
>CAZKXV010000231.1:0-2928 GCA_964556835.1 uncultured Clostridia bacterium | reverse complement strand
ACTCCCGATGCAGGAGTTCCAATATCAATACCCGTTAAATCCCCTTCGAAATAACCACTTATTGCACCAATTTGGCAACTACCTGAACCATTACCTATAACAGTACTTTGATTGACACTACAGTCTTCAAGACTACCTGTAATATATCCGCCTAACAACCCTGCCACTACTACATTAGAAATAACATTAATCTCTGCATTAATAATAGAAATATCGCTAAATGTAGCATTTTTCGCATAAGCAACTAAAACACCCGCATATATGAAATTACCCGACTCCGATGCGGAAGGCGGTGCAGGAGAAACTTGAGTGCCGCCTGATGGATCTAACTCTGCAGCTTCAGCACTTTCTGCATCAATAAGCACATAATTATTTGCCGTAATATTTATATTCTCTATACTAAGATTTGTGACAGTACCACCATTAATTTTTCCAAAGAAGCCTAAATATGAATCTTCACTTTCTATTGTTATATTAGTAAGCGTATACCCTCCACCATCTAAAACTCCACTAAATGGATTGCCCGCTGAACATAACGGGGAGAAGTCCTCACCAGTGAAATCTATATCATTCTTAAGAACAAAGTATTTGCTAGGTGAATTAATGATATATTGGAAATCACTAACACTATATATCTTAATTGGGTTATCTAAACCACCCTCTACACCATTAGCTAAATTGAAATATATCTCTCTTGTATATAATGAGTCCTTATAGAATGGATATGCCCCGCTGTCGCCAACAGCTTTAATACGTATTAGGTAGAGCCCCTTAGTTTCTAATTCAAGCTCAAATGATGTGCTTTCAGTATACTCATATACTGTTTCGCCATTGCCGAAAATCTCTAAGGAATAACCCTTGCAATAAGGCACATTATCCCAATAAAGAGTATCTCCAGTGAAATAAGCATTCAGAGGAGTACCCAAACGATTTGGTTTGCCTACTAAAATTTCTTCTGACCAAGGTGAATCGATAAAACCATTTTCCGTATCGCCTTTACCCATAATCTTAATTAATGCTGTAGCTTCACCTGCTGCAGCTAAGACATCCTTAATATTAAAGAAGTCTCTCAATATGTATATTCCTGAAGCCTCATCAATATCTGCCTCCACATCATAGTATGTGGTTTCAAGCAACAAAGCAGAACTATCCGAATCAGTTACAGTAACTGCTACCTTATAGGAATGTGTTCCTGCGACAGCTGTCCACTTAACAATACCCTCTTCCATAATAACACCTTTAGGTGCATCTAATAATTTGTAACTCGTGCTGGCTCCTTGAACATGGAATACTTGTACGGAATAAGGAGAATTAATAGCTACTATACCATCACCCAAAGACTTAATAGCAACAGCGAAAATACCCTCTTCCATTTCTCCTAGATGATGTGCAGTTTCCAAATTTGCAGATTCAATAGTAACACTATCGCCATAAATAACACTATTTGTATTAGTATCAATAGAAAGTTCAGTAATTCTAATATTATAACCTACAGCAAGGTTAACACCTTGCCAAGTAAGAATATTATCTTCAACAGATAATTTAGTAGGGGCAGGAAGCAAATTAGGCACATATAACCCATCATTAACCGAATAGCTTATTTCTGCGGTGTAAGAAGAATTAGTATAATAAATATTATCCCCTTCTGACATAAGTTTTACGGTATATTCACCATCTTCACTTATATCTAAAGGATATTGCGTTTCGGTAATATCAGAGATATAAGTTCCATTAATTGAAAGTCTATAGGATTCAGCAACTTCTGTCTCATCCCACATGAAAGTACCCTGTTCAATTCTAAGACCTATAGGTGGGGTACTAACACTTAGAGGAAATCTCAATGCCGGTGATAGTGCCGAATTATTATAAGTCACATTATCGCCATAAGCATATACGGCAACATGATGAACCGTAGCTCCAGTTAAAGGCAAATCATATATAGTCGTTGTTCCACCAGTAACATCACCAACTTCAACACCATTAACTTGAATTCGATAGCCACTAGCATTTCTAACTCTATTCCACCTTAAGAAGCCACCACTATAATTAAGACTTACAGGTGCATTAAGTGTGGTAACTGTAATACTGCCGGCAGTAACTTGATATGTCATAGATTTTGAGAAGCTAGAACTATCATAGAAAGTAGAGTCGCCATTAGCACGTACAGTAATACTATAAATACCATCAACACTAGTAATTAGTTCAAATATTCTATTTGAATTAGTATAATCAACAATTTCACGAGAAGGCAAAGTAACACGTACGGTATAATCAGAAGCACCCTCAACACCCATCCAAGACAATTGCCCATTATCATTTATATGTAAGTTTTCAGGGATCAAAAGATTAGTTAAATTAGGGTCATCAGGGTCAATAGGCGTTACTGAGGAAGGTCTTTGGAAAATTATTGAAGCAGAAGCCACAGAATTATTATACTTCTTGCCCTTACTAATTGCAGTTACTGTAACAGAATATTGTAAGTCATCATCAACATTAATATTGTAATAGTTTTCTAAGCAATAATAATCTATACCATCGATATTCACAACATAATTATCAGCATTTGGTACAGCATCCCAAGATAACGTAATACCATCAATAGCAAGATTAGTAGGAGTAGCAAGATTAGTCGGCTTGCTACAACCCACAAGGGTCATAACGAGAACCGCGAAAACAACTATTATAATCATAATTTTTCTATACATATTCACCTCAATACTGAAAAGTGTACAATTCACCTACTGTATCATACATATGACATTTTAGCACATTAAAGCTACTAAAATCAAACCTTGCGTATATAATTAATACGAAATTATTGTAATATTAATATACTCCTTGTAACACCAGCACAAATATGATAAAATATTACAATGATAAACAAATTAAAAGAGCTATATAGAAAAAGTTTTAATGATGGAGAAACTT
>CAZKXV010000230.1:0-2931 GCA_964556835.1 uncultured Clostridia bacterium | reverse complement strand
TATGATTATTCAGTTGCCTCTACGTTATTTGTAGTGGCAATTTTGTTATTTTCAAGTAATTTCTTATTAGTCAGTTCTATACCTAATGCACCAAGTGGCGCTGTTGTTAGAATAGATAATACTGCAACGGCAAGAATTATTTCGCCTCCTGAAATTCCAAGAGATAAAGGTATAGCCGCAATAGCTGCCTGAACAGTTGCTTTAGGTGAATATGCTATTATTATGAAAAGCTTTTCTTTAAGATTGAATTTGCTACCGATAAGCGCTACCATAACACCTAATGAACGAAATACTAACCCTATAATTATTACTGCAAGCCCAGCTAGTCCTGAATCAAGTGCAACATTTATATTGACCTCAGTACCTATAAGTACGAAAAGGAATATTTGTGCAACCACCCATATTTTTTCGAATTTTGGAGACATTCTCTTGACTAGTAATTGATATTTTTCTAGCATTACTGAACCTATTGCCATAATAGCAAGTAACGCAGAGAAGGGAATAATTACTGAAGTCTCTGCTTCAGCTACAGTAAGTAGCATTGCGATGGATAATATTATCATAACTTTGACTGTATCACGGATATGTATTTTTTTGAAAAATTTAACCAACGCAAGCCCAATAATCATTCCTATTAAACAACCTAATATTATGGAAAGAGGTATGCTTAATGCACTAAGTATAAGACTGCTTGAACTTCCGGTATATATGCCTGTAAGTGCAGTGAAAATAATGATTACAAATACATCATCTATAGATGAAGCTGAAATTAGTAGACTGGGTATGCCCTTTGCTGTGCCACGCATTTTTTCTTTGAGGTTAATCATAAAGGGTACAACTACAGCTGGAGATACTGCACCTAAGACTGACCCTAATATTGCTGACTCTAACCAAGATAAATTGAGTAATAAATGAGCAAAGAAGGTAACAGCTATTATTTCAAAAATCGCAGGTATAATGCTGAGAAGTATTGCTGGAGAACCAATTTGTTTGAGTACTTCTCTATTCATAGTGAACCCAGCTCGAAGGAGAATAATAATGAGTGCAAATTGTCTTAAGTCACCAGATATTTGTAGTAAAGTTGGGTCAATAAAATTAAGCACATATGGTCCGAAAATTATACCAACAACAAGCATTCCAAGAATGCTAGGTATTTTCATTTTGGTAAATACGTAACCTGCAAGCATTCCTGCTAGTATTATTAATGAAATTGAAAGTAGCATAGTTTTATCCTAATAAAATGCTAAATTGTCAGTTTGTACAATTTAGCATTTTTCCTTGTATATTATATATCAATTACCTTTCAAGTGTTATGCACAGATATTTTCAATAAATCTTGCAAAGAACTTAACGCCTTGTGCTAAATTATCTACACTTATTCTTTCGTTTAATGCGTGAATTCTTTCGCTGTCTTCTTGTGTAAATGCAAATGGAGTAAATCTATAGACATTCTTACAGATACTTGTATAATATCTAGCATCTGTTCCCGCAATAAATAGAAAAGGAGAAACGATAGTATCAGCAAATGATTCCATGATAGAAGTTCTTAGAACATTATAAGTATCTGTTTCAACAGGGGATATAGGTGTTGGTTCATTAGAAGACATTATTTCAATATCTACTAATTTGCCGACTACTTTCTGCATATGTTTGATTACATCTTCAGAAGTTTGTCCTGTTATAATACGACTATTAATAATTACGGAGGCTTCAGGAGGCATTACATTAGAAGCATCACTTCCTGTGAGCATTGTAGGAGCAAATGTAGTTCTGAATAGTGAATTTGTGATAGGTATTAGAGTAAGTCCATTCTTAATAACTCCACTTAGTATCTTGCGGTTAGATAACACGAACTTGAATACTGGACTCATTGATGGAGCAAGTGAATCGAACATATCTTTGCTAACTTGTGTCCAAACTGGACTCATAGGATTAGATAACAGTTTATCAATAGCTTTAGCAAGGACTGAAATTGAAGTCTTTTTCCCAGGCATAGAAGCATGTCCGCCATTAACTTTCGCAGTTAATTTTATGTCTGCATATCCTTTCTCGCAAGTACCTATCATAGCAAGTTGTTTGCCTTTAATACCAAGTAAAGCACCATCTAAAACAGCACCACCTTCATCAAATACAAATTCTAATTCTACACCTTGTTCTTGCAAATATTTCACTATATTAGGAGCGCCTACTTTTGTAGTAACTTCTTCATCGTGACCGAAACAACAATATATACCTCTTCTTGGTGCAAAGCCTGACTCGAGTAAAGCCTCTATTCCTTCAAGAGTTGCTACTAGTTGCGACTTCATATCTTGAGCGCCTCTACCATATATAAATCCTTCTTTGATAACACCACTAAATGGTGGAACTTCCCAACCTTTTGGAGGTGCAGGCACTACATCTTGATGAGAAAGAAAACAAGCTGGCTTTAAAGATTTGTCAGAACCTTCTAAGAAATATACTAGAGAATGTGTATGTATAATTGTCTTAGTTGCTTTCTTGGTGAAAAGTGGGTATGTCTTGTCTATAAATAACTTGAATTCATCAAATGGTTTTTCATCAGTGGATGTTCCCGAGAGAGATACAGTAGCACATTGAATAGCTTGACCCAAATGCTTGGCAACTTTATCCTTATCTACAGTTATAAGCTCAATATTACTATTTTGTATTTCAATAGGCTTACCTGTCATTGCGTTAATAATCATATATATAATAATTATTGCTAATAGTCCTAATACTATGTATAATGCTGTCATTGTTTTCACTCCTAAAAATATTTAATATAGCAATAATTATACACCTTATGTTCAATATTGACAAGCATATGCTTTGTTTGTATGTATTATTTGATATATTTCACTTCAAATTAATTATATAATCGCAAAGATTTTTTGAACACCATTGACACATCATATATAATATAGTATAATTTAA
>CAZKXV010000229.1:0-2949 GCA_964556835.1 uncultured Clostridia bacterium | reverse complement strand
GCAAATATTTTTGAAATTACTATTAATAACAAACCTCCTTATGATATAAAATCAAAGGAGGCTTTATATATGTCATTTATGTTCTTAGGTTCGTGTTAGCATAAGTTAAGTTTAAGTTTTTCCAACTTAACAACACCCGCCACATAAAGCCCAGAGCAATAAACAACAGGGGTTGCAGCAACATGGGCTACAGCAAGGGTTTATCTGTCTACAACTAGAATATGGGGAACAGCTTCTGCAACAACAGAATGAAGGCGTACAACAACACCTATTACATGGATTATGATTGCACCCCCATGAATTATGACAGCAATTATTACAACATCTTGAATTATACATTTTTAGATTTCTCCTTTTCATTTGTATACTCATATTATGAAAGATGCTAATAAACTGTTCTTAGATTTTCGCTATAATTCTCTAATTTATAAGAAAAGCACTAGCTACTTAATTCACTAGTGCTCATCTTCTCATCTCGCATTAAAGCGAGTCTAACTGTAGTTATTTGCCACAGTCTTTGCCACACATTTCCGAACTTTTGCCAGAACTCTTAGAGTTCTTACCTTGCTTGTTCTTGGAAGATGGTTTATTAGTATTTGTGTTATTTTGTTGTTTATTATATGCTTGTTTTTCCATATCTATCTCCTTTTCGACTTGCCGTCTATAGTACTATTTTGCATTATTTTTCAGTTATTATACTCAATTGATGAAATTCCATAATATTCCTAATGTTTTTCGCTTGCTAATACTTAACTTTATATATAGAATATAAGCAATGAACGAAATTGAAACAAAACAAAAAATACGTATAAATGGTGAGTTAGCACTCTTTATTGCACTTCATTTGCTATCTATAGGTATAGTATTTTTCATAATTTGCGATATAGGAATTACGCCTGTTCAAGGACTCTCTTATGTTCTTAGCACTATTTCTTCTTGGTCACTTGGTACTTGGAATTTTATTATTCAAGCAATCCTTTTTATCTTTATGCTACTTATTGTTAGAAGTTTCAATATTAGTTACGCAGTTTCATTTGTAACAAGTTTTTTGTATTCTTTTATTCTTGATTTTTATGTTGCCATAATAAATATTACTGTTACTAATAATTTAGAAATTTCACTACTATATATTGCTGGATATATTTTGCTTTGTATTGGAGTTGCGATATTTTTTATTTGCGGTGCACCGCTAATGCCATATGATATGTTCTTAAGAGAATTAGTTAGGGTAAAGAAACTTAATATTGGCAGAGCGAAATTTGTCTTTGATTTTTGTTGCGTTTTTCTAACTTTCTTCCTGTCTATGGTAGCAATAGGTCGCCCTATAGGAATAGGAATAGGCACATTAATATTTGCATTATTTGTAGGCCCGACAATATCAATTATAATTAAGTTCTTAAACAAATATTTCGAGTTTTTCTCAATATTCAAAGATAAAAATATTGTTTCATCCACCTAATTTATTAAGACTTTCAAAGTTACTAAGTATTTACACACCATAAATAAAATGCCTCCCATGACGATTAGTCTTAGGAGGCTTAATTTTATTATAAATCTCTCTTAGCAATTAAACTATTTTTTTGCAGCAGATATCTTACCTTCTCTTTTGAAAATCTCTTCAGTTAAGAGTACTACTCCTTCTATACCTTTAGTTAAGGCTCTTTGGTCAAGTCTTTCATACTTATCATTCAAAGTATGATAATAATTAGTTGGTACAGGGTTTTGTGCACAAATCGTCAAAGTTGGAATACCTAATTTGCAAAATGGAGTAGAGTCGCAACCGCCTACAGGGTTCTTTAAAACCTTAAATGTTGCTTTAAGGGAAGTGAATTTCTCTTCCGCTATATCTATAAGTTCTTTACTAAATGTAGTCATTTGCCATACATCTCCACTAATTACACCAAAATGCTCATAATCTGAAAAGCCGTCTAAATTAATCGAAATAGGATTAATAAGCAGGTCAGTCTTGCCTACATGCTTTTTAGTAAAAGCTAAAGAGCCTTTGAGTCCCGCTTCCTCTGAACCTAGAGCAGCTACTACTATTCTGCAATTTGCTGGCAATTTCTCTGGATTCTCTTTGAAATACTTGCCCATATATATACTAATTCCTACGCCCGACAGGTTATCCATTGCGCCCGGAGCAGCTTTTGTTTTGTCCCAAGATAAGAATCTTGCTCCGATATATAGACCTGGAATCAATGCAATTGGCAAAAATGTCAATATAACTAAATATGGAGTAGAGATGTTTGTATTTACCCATCCACTATAATCAGCTAATATTCTAAGTAAACTAAAAACTAATAAAGTAAGCATTGAAACAATAAAATATACAAGCTTAATTATAACAGTTTGAGGTGCTTTCTCGCTATGGTTCCAGTTCCAACTACTATCCATATGACCTGAATATACGATAGTATAATCGATTTTATCTCCACCATCAATCACGCTATAAAGATTCTGACTTTCGTGTTGTTTCCAGAATCTATCAAACCAACCTTTATATAAGAAAACTTGCACGATAGCATAGAAGAAAGTAAGAAACATAGTTACAAGTGAAATCCAAGGATTAATATAATATAACGCTGTCGAAATAAGTCCAACCATTCCTAGAAGTGGTATAGCCCCAATGCTTGCTATAGGGGCAACATTGAACGGCTCTCTAACTACATCTTTGCCTGTTGCCTCTTTCATATGTATCGTGATTGTGTCCGCTGCCTCCCTCTCTTCTTGACTACCCGGAAGTCTAGGGCCGTGCTTATCTATTACATCTTTGATGAAATTGAAAACATAATCACGAGCTTTGGTATATGTATTATCTGCTTTTTTTTCTTTTACTTTAGAATTGTTAGTTTTAGCCATAAATAAATCTCCACAAGTTTATATTAGATACATAATATCACAAATTATAAAATAAATCAAAAAAATAATTCAGTTTCTTTATAATATTTC
>CAZKXV010000228.1:0-2960 GCA_964556835.1 uncultured Clostridia bacterium | reverse complement strand
GCTAAACTTGTCAGCATTGATACATTTGAGATGATTGCATATGGCAAGAGTAATGTTATGGCTCTAATTGAAGCTAGGAAAGATGTCTACTATTGTGCAGTTTATGAAAATGGCAAGTTGCTTAGGCGAGGCGAGTATTTGCAAGCGGATATAGATATATGTTCTACTGAAAAAGTATTTAGAAAAAATATTGATTATAGTGAAAATTTAATTAAAATACTTCTAGAAAAGGTAGAAAATAATAATTATGTTAATCAACTTGAACCGTTGTATCTCAAGAAATCACAAGCGGAGCGGGAGCGGGCAGTTATGACTTGCAGGCTCGTACCCCTTGAAAAAAGGCATTTAGAGCAACTATTGCTTATAGAAAATGAGGCATTTGAGTTTCCTGAACCTCGTAAGTATTATAGTGATATGATAGGAAATGATGACTATTCAGCTATGGTACTTGAAAGCGATGAGGGTATATTTGGGTTTGCTGGATTAGTACAGATTTATGATGAAGTGCATATAATGACAATAGCAGTAGCGAAAAGTATGCGTCGTATGGGATATGGCAAAACTCTGGTTGATTTTGTAATTAATGAGGCAGTTAAAAGGGGTTGTTTAAGAGTAGTACTTGAAACAGCAGTCAATAATCTTCCCGCACAGGAGTTATATTCGTCCTATGGCTTTGTAAGAATGGCACTTCGCCCTAAGTACTATGGTGGTGTGCTAGATGCTTATACTTATGTGCTTGATATTGGGGGAAAGGACAATTTACAATCATTTACAGATAGGGAAAGGTAAAGATATAATTTTTCTGCATGGCTGGGGAGGGAACTTAAATAGTTTCTCTTCGGTTGCAAATGCCTTATCGAAAAATTATAGATGTACCCTAATTGATTTCTATGGTTTTGGCGAAACTAAGCATCCCAATCATCCACTTTCTCTTAATGATTATGCCAATGAGGTAGAGCAGATAATAAGATATTATAATATGGAAGATGTCATTCTAGTAGGTCATTCATTTGGCGGTAGGGTGGCAATTTTAATTGCTTCCTATTCTACAAGAATTTCAGGTATATTATTATGTGATAGTGCTGGGATAAAACCGCATAGAACAATTAAATATTATTATAAAGTGGCGAAATACAAATTAGCTAAATCAATGAATATGCACGTGCAAAATACAGGTTCTTCTGACTATAATGAGCTTTCTGGAGCAATGCGTGCAACTTTCGTGAAAGTTGTGAATTTCAACTTAAAACCTATCCTAAATAAAATTACTGTTCCTACGTTAATTGTATGGGGAGAACTGGATCAAGAAACCCCTTTGTATATGGCGCACACTTTACATAAGTACATTTCAGGTAGCAAGTTGAATATATTAGAAGGAGCAGGTCATTACTCTTATCTTGATTGTTACAACCAATTTGTAGGTCTTCTTAAAGAGTTTCTTATAGATTACTGCTAAGGGGTGCTACTATGATTATTCTCAATGCTATTATTGTGGTTTTCTGCATGTATAGGTTACTTATTGCTCTTCAACAAAGCGGATATTCTTTTCAAGGAATATTCCTTTATAATAGGAGTTATCTTATTCTTAGTGCAATTAGCGTAGTTTCATGTTTTTTAAGCAGTTTATCGGATTTCTTGTATGATAGCGAGTTAATATATGTAACTATTGGGTTAGTGGTTATGTCGATTGCAATATGCTACTGTTCAATAATCTACACTTAAGAGTATAAGGTTAACTTAAAATTTACTAATAGGTTGATTAGGATAATACTATTATCAATTATTATGCTTGTAGCTACTCAGTTTATTGGGCTGACTAAGTATAGGTCATTAGTATGGCTTACATATATGTTACTTCCTATATATATTAAGGTCGCTGTTACTATACTTAGTCCTATAGAAAAATATATCTATAATAATTATGTCACGAAAACTAAACTAGCTCTATCAAGCTCAAAAGCTATAAAGATTGGTATAACTGGTAGCTTCGGCAAGACCTCAACCAAAAATATTTTAGCACATATTCTATCTTCAAAATATAAGGTATTAGCAACTCCATATAATTATAATACTCCGCTTGGCATATCTCGTTGTATGCAGTCGCTTACGACTGATACAGAGATATTTATAGCTGAAATGGGGGCTAGACATATAGGCGATATTCAGGAGTTGGTTGATATAGTTCAGCCCGAAATAGGTATTATTAAAGGCGTTAATAATCAACATTTAGAGACTTTTAGGAGTCTAGATAATATAGTTAGAGAAAAGCAAACATTAGCTCAAGGACTAATAGGTCGTAAATTTGCAGTAGTGAACGCCGATAATAAAAATTCTAATAGTATGGCGACTGACTTAGCTAACTGTGTTACGGTAGGAATAGCCACGAGTGCGAACTATCTTATCAGCAATCTTATAGTATCTGATAGCGGAAGTGAATTTGATTATGCTAAGGAAAATGAAAATATTCATTTTCAAACAAAACTACTAGGCAGGAACAATGCGACAAATATCGGCTTGGCGGTCGCTGTAGCTCTAGAATTAGATGTTTCTGTACCTGAAATAGTGAGTGCTGTCAATACTCTTTCGCCTACTCCTCATAGGCTACAACTAATTAATGGGGTTAGGGGCATAAAGATTATTGATGATACCTATAACGCTAATCCGGATGGCGTGGCTGTTGCGATAGAAACATTATCCTACTTCAAGAATCGCAAAGTTGTAGTAACTGCGGGAATGATTGAACTAGGCGAAATGGCTGAACAAGAGAACGTAAAACTTGGCGAAAAAATAGCAGAAATAGCAGATGTAGCACTAATTATTAAGAGTGAAGTAAGTGATTATATTCTAAAAGGACTAAGAAAATACCCTGAGGTATATGATGTAAGAATTTATGTATATGATAGTCTTAATGAGGCAACAAAGAAATTTGATATAGTATTGAAAGCTAATGATGTCGTTCT
>CAZKXV010000227.1:0-2962 GCA_964556835.1 uncultured Clostridia bacterium | reverse complement strand
GAAAAAACTTTCAGATTAATCTCGCTCAAGCATTAGGGAACAAAGGAGTATACATCAAGTATTCGACTTCACTTGGTAATTATTATAGGGTTAACGGAATAAATATTCACTTCTCAATCAGCTAAGTCATTAACTCAGGAAGCGAAAAAACTTTCAGATTAATCTCGCTCAAGCATTAGGGAACAAAGGAGTATACATGAAGTATTCGACTGCAGTTTCATGATGGTTGTAGAGTTAATATGGAAGATTTTTTCACTTCCTGAGTTCGACTCTACGAATTTTTCCGCTTATAGTCTTCGGCAGAGAATCTACAAAATCAATTATTCTAGGATACTTATATGGTGCTGTATTAACCTTTACATAATTCTGTATCTCTTTAACAAGTTCATCATTACCTATTTTGTCCTTAGTAAGTACAATTGTTGCCTTAACAACTTGACCTCTAATAGGGTCAGGAACGCCATATATAGCACATTCTAAGACATAAGGCAGCTCCATTAATACGCTCTCAATCTCAAATGGACCAATTCTATATCCGCTACTCTTAATGATATCATCCGTTCTACCAACGAACCAGAAATATCCATCTTCATCACGCCAAGCAGTATCGCCAGTATAGTATATTCCGTTATGCCAAGATTCATTAGTTTTTTTCTCATCACCATAATATCCTAAGAATAAGCCGAAAGTAGTTCTATCAGTGCGAATAACTATCTCTCCCACTTCGCCATCCCTAGTAGTTTCACCCTCAGCATTGATTAAGTCAATATCATATTGAGGAGTAGGCTTACCCATAGCTCCTGGCTTAGGGGTCATACCATATAGAGTAGCAAGAGTCAAAGTTGTTTCTGTCTGACCAAAACCCTCCATAAGCGTTATACCTGTAGCTTTTTTAAATTGTGCGAAAACTTCGGGGTTTAATGCCTCTCCGGCAGTTACAGCATATTTAAGACTTGAAAAATCATATTTAGAGAGGTCTTCTTTGATAAAAAACCTATAGATTGTAGGAGGTGCACAGAAAGTAGTAATCTTAGCCTTAGCAAAAAGTTTGAGCAGGGAATCAACATCAAATGAATTAAAGTCATATGTAAGAATAGCAGCCTCACAGAGCCATTGACCATAGATTTTGCCCCAAGCAGCTTTCGCCCAACCTGAGTCCGAAATACTAAGATGAACACCTTCAGGGTCTACATTCTGCCAATACTTTGCTGTAGCAAAATGTGCAAGAGGATATCCATAAGCGTGCAAAGTAGCATTAGGATAACCAGTAGTTCCGCTTGTGAAATACATTAACATAGGGTCATCTATATCTGAACCTTCCTCGCCTTGAGGTCTATCGAAGATAGGTGATTGCTTTTCGATATTACTATCGAAATCCAGCCAACCCTTGCGCGCTCCATGTACCATAATTTTTGTAGTTACCTTAGGCGAAACAGGCAAAGCTAAGTCAACTTGCTCAGCTACACCATCTTCACCAGTACAGACAATTCCAGATATATCACCTGCCTTAAATCTATACTCTAAATCGTGCTTAGTTAACAAATGTGTAGCAGGAACAGCTATAGCACCAAGCTTATGCAATGCAAGTATTGAAAACCAGAATTGATAATGTCGCTTCATAATTAGCATTACTTTATCACCTTTTTTTATGCCAAGAGATTTGAAATAATTTGCAGTCTTCGAAGACATTTCCGACATATCCCTGAAACTAAATCTTTTCTCTACCATTTCGTTTGAGTACCATAACATAGCTAACTTGTTAGGCTTAATTTCGCCAAGATAATCAACAACATCATATGCAAAATTAAAGTTCTGATTTGGGTGTATATCAAGGCTTACAAGGCTACCACCGGCATCTTCAAGAGGTGTCAAAAACCTTTCATACACAGGCTTAGTCATCGCTCTATGAATCTTAGGTATATCTTCACTTTGTATCGGCGTTTCTATACTACTAGTAACATTTCTGTTATGTCCCATTACAACTGCAATAAACTGACAATCCTCTCCACCTACAGCTACCATACCATGCTCTTTGCTACTATGATAATAGATACTATCGCCCTCGTTAAGAATTTCTACAAAATCACCTATTTGCACTTTTAATTTGCCTTTAAGCACATAATCGAATTCTTCGCCATCGTGTGAAGTTGTAGCAATATTCGCATTTACTAATGATTCATTATATTTAGCAGTTACCACAAATGGTTCGGATTCATCATGCTTAACCATAGACGCTAGATGCGAATAAGTAAACTCAGCTTTCTTTTCCATTTCAAGTCCTGCACCCACCCTAGTGACTTGATAATACTTAAGTCTTTGATGCTCACCAGAAATCAGTTCAGTAATATGAATACCAAATATTTCTGCACATTTATATAAAAAAGTAAAAGAAAAGGATTTATCGCCATTTTCAATCTGCATATATTCTTTTTCGGATACCCCTGTCCAATTGGCCATTTCGGAAGTAGAGAAATCCAATAGTTTTCTTAGCCCAGCAATTCTTACTACTATCTCTTTTATTTTACTTTTCATTATATCAACTCCTTAATATATTAGAATTCATTATTCATAATAAATAAAAAATCCCTCATTCCATATATGGGACGAGAGAATAATACCCGTGTTACCACCGAATTTGATACAACAATCTGTATCCACTCAGCAGAACCATAAATGGCTCCTAGCATATATCGGTGCTAACCGTAGTGACCTACTATTATTTCAGTTATTCCTCTCATAAGTGATAAGTAATATTATCTTGTATTGCCTTACACCTTACGACAACTCTCTAAAACTAAGGTAACATACTCTTGTCTTAATCATCAAGTTATTAAATTATTTTGATAATAACATAACACCAAAATATTTGTCAATTATCTTTTATGATTTAATAATAAACAAGCAATCTTGACTTATATTTACACTAATAACTGCCCTATAGCTTGGATACAATTTCTTGGTT
>CAZKXV010000226.1:1164-2970 GCA_964556835.1 uncultured Clostridia bacterium | reverse complement strand
ACAGGATTATTGGTATCCTTGCCTAAGCTAATACCATACATAGAAATAACTATGGCGCTCTTCGCATTATCCAGAAGCTCAATTACAGCAGGCTCATATTTGCGGTCTGATATATCTGTAACTTTAAAGGCTAGGGAATGATCTGCAGAATAGGCAGTATGTGTGAATAGAGATAATGCGAGAATGAGTATAAAGAGAGGAAACTTGAACTTTTTCATTTAATTCCTATGGGAACCTATTCTGCGCTTTGATAATAAAGAGGGTCAAGCCCTTGCAGATTATTACCATTTAAAGCAATCCTATTATAACGGAGTTCAAAAAGCACTATACCCTTTTTAAGATGTGCGGTATGCCCGCCTAAGAGACACTGTCCTGCTCAAATTAGTGACAGTTTGGCGCTCAACTTTCAAAGCGTCTGTATATTCCAAGTACCATATAAAATAGCAGGTATCAAAGGCGTAGTATCTTCTGAGTAAATACTATAATTCCAATCATATTCAGCACATGTACCTGCCATAACAGCTCTCTTGCCTCCATGGTCACGAAAACTTTTTATCAAAGCGAAGCTTGCTCTTACTCAATCATGATTTTCAGGAGCATTCCAGTATTTTTTATGTTCAGTATACCATGCTAAATGCAAAAGATGCGTAGGTTTAACAGAAGAAAATAGCTTATCTGTATTCTCAGTATTTAATAAATCAACTTGATGCCAATTGATCCCTGCGCAGGTAATATGCTTATCTGTAAGATCTGCTGCATGTACCTCATATCTTTTTTAATAAACAATGGCAAGCAATGCCGACCAATAAAACCTGCAGCACCTGTAATTAGTAATCTTTTCATAAATAATCTGTTACCTTTTAAAATTTGCTGTAATTCTTATTGAGTAATTAGCGCTCAAATATAGTGTATTTTTTCGTATTATTTTACCTTGTACATAACTCTATTAATGAAGTACTCGAGAAGTGTCGGATGATACCATAACTGTGACGAACCATATCTGGATTTAACCTGGATATGGTTATCTGCAACATCACACAGCGCAGCTTTCATTAATGGAGCTGCTTTCGCAATCTGATGTATTGGGTATGTGTTAAAATCATCAGTGTGTCCAGGTTGAATAATATCCTGATATAAAACGCCTCCTGTATCTATCCCCTCGTCTACAAGATGAACTGTAACTCCACAGTTACTGTTATCTCTATTAGCCAATGCCCAGTACCCTCCATGTACACCCCTGTATTTAGGAGTAATGCCCATATGTGTATTGATAAAGGGTGCCTCTATTGATGAAATAACCTTTTTTGACAAAATTCTGGTTCCATTAACTACAACAGCGCCTGGATTGTATTTCTGCAATAAATGAATCGCCTCATCACTGCTTGCACTCTCTACTCTCTTTAAAATATCATGAGGAAAAGACTCGTCATTTAAGTTATACTGTTTAATAAGTTGGTCTCTCTTAGCACTAGATATCTTAGCCAAGACCTTATTAAAAAAAATAAATAGTAACTGCCCTGTCACATTAATAACTCCAAGTCGCTTAATTCTGTTTATTATCATAGTCTTTGCAGGCACTTTATTCTCTAAAATAACACATTTGATATTAAGCTCATGGCGCAACGTATGATACATAATACGTGAAGATTGGCCAGGGCCAACCAGCATAACAATATCCAGCTTATTCTCCTGCATTAATAAACTCCAAATAGCTTGCTAATTCTCCCATGCTTAATGATTCCATGCCATAACGCTTTTTCAACACCAAAAAATAATTTACTATCTTCTTTAAAAACAACATATTCT
>CAZKXV010000226.1:272-1154 GCA_964556835.1 uncultured Clostridia bacterium | reverse complement strand
ATATTCTCTTCAGTATTTACTCCAAAATTATGAGGATGCCACCAAAGATGAAAAACATTATGGTTCAACGCTGCATCCTTCATTGCGCTCTTGATTCTATTCAGCCGCAGATTATCAAAATATGCCAGTTTCTTAGACCAAGGCCGTAGAAAACGACTCGATGGGATCATAAACGGTTTCTCATTTCCGCATTCCTGCAGGCTGTATGTATGATAACCAGTAAGATTAAAATACGCATCCAGTAAACGAATCGCTCGCTTAAGAATGTCTTGCTGCTTTTCGTTTGTCGCTTTATAAGCCCAGTTCTTTTCGTTCTCTCTATAACATTTAATACCTAATTCTTTAAGCACAGAATGATAAAACAAGTTACACTGGTTTCTTGGAAGCGCAAGGCTACTGGTTGTAATACCTTTCGATTTTGCAATATTTATAGCAAAAGTAATATCCTCTTTAAACGTATCTACATTTTGTCCATTTTCTAAACAATAATAGTGTGAGAATGTATGCGCCCCAATCTCTTGGCCGTCACAATTTTTTATCCTTTCTATTAATTCTGACGCAAAATGGCAGGTCTTATCCAACTGCTCATGTTCATCAATATAATTATATGGTGATAAAGATCTACTTGTATAATCCGGTTGCTTAGATGGTAAATTCTGCTTGAGTTCATTGAGACTATTAAAAAATAGGAACCCTACTGTAGCCCATGTAGCGTGAATATTATATTCAGTAAATAGAGCCAATATTCCCTTTATGGCATTACCTGTACCGTAAAGGTTGTTCCTGTATTGTTGGATTGTGTGCTTGTCTCTAACCCCCCAATAAAGTTCAAAATCAAATGAGATTGTAAGAATGCCTTTATATCTTTTCATTATTTACCTG
>CAZKXV010000226.1:0-262 GCA_964556835.1 uncultured Clostridia bacterium | reverse complement strand
CCCTATATCCTAGTTGAAAAATCTTCTTTGTTGGTGGAGGTAGAAGTTGACTTATCATCACCTAATAGATAGGAATATTTACGCAAAAAATCTCTGCCTACTCTTGAGATAACATCATAGGAATAGTGATATGGTTTTATCAAAGCCTTAATACGCCTCTGCAATTCTTCATCCTCATCAAAATACGATACCCTACCTTCTATTCTATTTATCATTGCGAAAACCTGTTTCACGCTTCGACACTAAAGAATCAAACCTTGCT
>CAZKXV010000225.1:0-2973 GCA_964556835.1 uncultured Clostridia bacterium | reverse complement strand
TACCCTTATCTTCTAGTAGATACTTATAAACATTATTTTCGCTATCACAAGTTAGGATATTTCCACAGTATAATTTCATATAACTCCTTTTCTCTGCTAATTCACATTAGAAATATTTTATCATAATTTAACCTATTTTTCCTAATTCATAATAAGTTTTAACCTATTTTTTTTCATTTTAAGACATTTTTTGCAAAATAATAAAGAAAATCATCAAAAATCAAGCGTAATCAAAAGGGTTTCCTAAACACAGAAACCCTTATTCTTAATATCTTTAATCATTACTTTTTTTGTTTACAACCCTTTTACTGCATTGTACAATGCTTTATATTTAAGGTAAAGGTTCTCATATACGCAATTAATTGGCTTTTCTTCTGTTGATTTAATTAGCAAACTATCGCAAGCTTCTTCAATACTATTAAATATTCCAGCCCCTGTTCCTGCTAAAATTGCTGCACCGAGAGCCCCGCCCTCAGTATTATTCAATGTAATAACAGGAGTATTAAAGCAATCTGCAAACATTTGTCTGAATAAGTGACTTTTTGCTCCGCCTCCGCCAATTGTGATTTCTTTTGCATGTACACCTAGCTCATTGACCACCTTCAAGCAATCATATTGACTTAATACAATTCCTTCCATTACACTTCTTATCATATGAGTTCTCTTGTGAGAATTGGTAAGACCAAAGAAAACTCCTTTCGCTTCGGGATCCAAGATGGGAGAACGTTCTCCCATAAGGTAAGGAAGAAAAATTAATCCCTCACTACATATTGGAATACTTTCCGCAAGGCTATCCATTTCCTTATATTCTAAATCCTGACAGAAATTATCTCTAAACCATTTCAAAGACAACCCCGCCCCTTGTGTTACGCCCATTATATGCCATTTATTGGGAACAGCATGACAGAAAGTATGAACTCTTCCCTTGTAATCAATAAGCGGTTTGTCTGTGTGTGCGAAGATTACTCCGCTGGTGCCTATTGTATCTGAGATTCTACCTTCTCTAACAATCCCACAACCTATTGCCGCCGCTGCTTGATCTCCTGCTCCTCCTACTACAGATGTAGAAATTGCAAGGCCTGTCTCAAGAGCACATTCTTCATTTATATATCCAGTTATTTCCTGACTTTCATATACCTTGCCTAACCAGTTTTTATCTATTTCGAATTTGGTGATAATCTCATCGCTCCAACAACGGTTTTTTATGTTAAGAAGCTGCATACCGCTTGCATCTGATACATCTGTTGCGTATTGTCCGGTCAACTTAAATCTTATATAATCTTTCGGCAATAAAATATGGGCAATTTCTTTATATGAAGCAGGCTCATTATTCTTTATCCAAAGTATCTTACTTAGAGTAAAACTAGTTAAAGCTGGATTAGCAGTAATATCTATAAGCTTTTCATGACCAATTATTTCAGTTATTTGATTACATTCCTTGACAGTTCTCTGATCACACCAAATTATAGAAGGTCTTATAATTTTATTATCCTTATTAAGAAGAACTAACCCGTGCATCTGTCCCGATAAGCCTATACTAGCAATAGATTGAGGAGACACTCCGCTCTTGTTAATTACTTCTTTAATTCCTTCAACGACAGCTCCCCACCAATCAGAAGGGTTCTGCTCAGCCCATAAAGGCTTTATTTGTGTCAATGGGTACTCATAGGTTGCACTGGCAATGGATTCTAGAGTTTCATTAAATAGAATTGTCTTTGTTCCACTTGTGCCGATATCTATACCTAATAGATATTTCATAATTATATTACCTCCCGATATTTCAATATTTGAGTCTTTCTTCAGCTTTTCTGCCACTCCCTCAAAATGCATTTAGGTATTAAATATTTAATTATTATATCACAATTTTTAGTAAGAGTTATATTATCATTCAATGTTATTTTGTTCAATGTGAAAGGTAAAGAAAAAAGATAAAAATTTTATCTTGTATTCTAAAAAACTAAATGATTAGCTTATAATCAAATCATTAATTACTATTTTGCAAGCTGACCTTAAATTTTCTGTGGAGTGATCTAAATTAGCAGAATCTTTATATGCTTTGATATAGTAATTATAACTATTGTCGCAAATATGTACGACATAATAATATTCTTCATCATATGTATCGTAGCTATTGCCATTTATCTCTATAGGGGTTGTCCGATTATCTAACTCAATAGTTGACATGGCTCCACTATTTTAAATTACCTCTACCCCAGTTTTATGCCTTGATTTGAGCCTTTTCCGCTCGCACCGAGCAAAAAGGCAATTGCCCTTCGAGTTTCTCTAGCAAGCGGTAATGTATGCTCTCAACAATAAATCTATAATTTATGTATTATATTTATCCATTTCTTATCAAGTCTGTAGCAAGGTTTTGCAATTCAGTTTCTACAGTATCAATATTGGACTGTGATATATTATTATTTTTTCTAATTACATATTTATTGCCATTATAATAGAAATATGTTGATAGTAGATAATTATTTGATGATTCATCGATTTGCTTTGCATAAATTCCAATTAATGTGCCATCTATATCATGTGCGGACTTTAAAACGCCATATTCTTCGTTGTCCTTTGTTATATCATAATAGATTCTATAATCGTATTGCTCTGAGTATAAAGTCATATACGAGATATCATCATGTGTAAGTTTTAAAGAATTTTTTACTGACATAGGTTCTACAGTTTTTATTTTCGGGTCTGCCCTACTAGAATCAAGACTATCAATTATTAATATTTCAGAGGCATATACATCGTTAAAATCGGTATTGTTAATAGTTTGTACAGGTATTAGCCCATCAGGTCTATCATAATAATTACCAATAGTAGGTAATAATATTAGAACTAATAATGCTAGCAGAATAATTATTAGTATTATAATAAATATTTTCTTTTTACTATTAGTTGTTTCCATAATAATCTTTCTTCCTCCTATACTTTTCTATTGAATAATATGCTTATGTTACAAAGATA
>CAZKXV010000224.1:0-2980 GCA_964556835.1 uncultured Clostridia bacterium | reverse complement strand
GCTTAAGCGAGGATTTGAATTCTTCATCAATACCTGAAATATCTTCTTTTTTTATCTTTATTCCTTTCTGCTGATTGTAATATTTAATAATATCATTGAACACTATGTTGTTTTTTGTTAGAAATACTTTATTATATATATCCCATTTTGTATCATTATCTAGTTTTTCATTATTAATCTTAAGATTATTGAGTTCATTTAATACAAGATATTCGCTGTATAATAGTGAATTCTTTGGCAATACATCTTCACCAATTATATAAGTGCATTTATTTGTCATCCTCTGAATGAATTCAATTGCAGATTGGTTTTCATCTATTTTCTGATGAAAATTCCAAGGGGTAACCTTGCCTTTCTCTATTCGCTTGACCCAAGCAAAATGACTATGTGGATTAAGTGGACCTATATAATATGGTATCTTGAATTCAAAAATCTTAATAATTTTTTCTAAATTGGTGATATTATATTCACTATCAACCTCTTGTAAAAAGGCAAACTTATCTTGACAATTCTTTAGAATTTGTATTATTTCCAATTTGTTTATTTGGTAAGGTATAACTGAATTATCATTACATCTCTGTTTTGGCAGTATTGAATTATTTTCAATTTCGCTCATAAGACTTTGGATATCAGAATTTTCATTATAAATAGGCTTACTAATTATTAATTTAAGATATTTAAGGAAATCTTCATAAGAACATTTTTCACCTATTCTAATCTTCTGATTATTCTTAATATAATAGCCTATATATGAACAGTAATTGTTAATCTTTGGTTGATAAGATAATAAATTCTTCTTGTCTTCCATAATAAGATTATCCTTAAGAATTTGGAGATGTCTTTTATGTGTTTCATATTTTTCTACTATTGCTTCACTAATATAATTATGGTCTTTACATATATTCTTGAGCATACAATAATCATATATTTCCTTCAATATATACAATAATTCTGTTAATTCCTGAAGCGTACTTTCACAATTAATTATTTTGTCAGCTACTTCATTATCAGATATTTTTTTGATTTCTTTAAAATCTTTTAATTCTTCTTTATCATATAATTCCTTGAAATTTATAGTACCATTTGCTAATACATTACAGATTTGTTTCTTTTGTTTCGTATCTGCACCTGTAATCTCTATTAGATAATTCTTGCTATTAGTTACGCCAAATATTGATTCATTAGTGTCTTTATTTTTTCTATATTTGAAGAAATATTCTAATTTTTCTAAACTATTAGAATTAAGAATGAAACTTGTATTGTAATTCTCACACAAAAAATTATGAATTTTTTCTATTAATTCATCTAATTTGATATCTTCCAATTTATTAATTTCGCCTGATAATAAATAATGACCTCTATGCTTCATATAATTATGCAATGCAAGATATAACAATCTACTATCATCTACCAAGCCACTAAGCAAAGCTTTCTTTAAATGAAATATTGTAGGATATTGCTTATAATAATCTTTATCTGTATAATCTTTATCATTAAATATGGTAAATAAATTTTTCTGTAGATCAATATGCTTATCCTCATTGTGCATACTCGAATTGTTTAGCTTAAGAAAAAATGTATTATCAATTCTACTTATCTCTTCTTTGAAAACATTCTGCAATTGAAGAATTCTATGTTTCTTTCTTTCGAATCTCCTACGAGAAGATCTAAAAACTCTTCTTTCAACAGCCTTTTCTGCTTCATCAAAAAGGCGAATTCCCCATAAAGACTTATTTCTATATTTCAAAATTTCATAATCTTTATTGGTTACAGCCCAACCAATTGAACTTGTTCCTAGGTCTAAACCTAAATAGTAATTATCATATGTATTCTTCATAATACTCCCCTATTTAATATATATTTTACTATATTATAAAACAAACATTAGCATTTGTCAAATATTGTTAATATTTATTAAATATGCATATTATTTAGACTAAAATAATGAAACAAAAAAATATTTGCATAATATTTGTTATAAACTATTGACAATATGAATTATCTAATCTATAATATACTTAATTACATTATAAGTTCAAATAAAGATTTATCTTAATCGTTGCTATACTTGATTGTATATCAACACAAAAAATAATTTTTGGGACACACATCAGTGTGTTTTTTTATTACAATAACACAATAACAATGTCTATAAATAGAAATAATAAAAGACCTTACAATGAAATAATATATTTAGCAATTAGCAGTATCTATAAATTATTTCATAAGTTCTTCTATAATATCTTCAAGTTCTTTGGGCGCTTTATTAGGTGCATACCTAGATACAACTTTTCCTTGCTTATCTACAAGAAATTTTGTGAAATTCCATTTGATTTTTGTGCCTAATATTCCCTTCTGCTCTTCTTTGAGGTATTTGTAAAGTGGGTGTGTTTTTTCGCCATTTACATTTATTTTCGCAAACATCGGAAAAGAAACTCCATAATTCAATCTACAAAAACTTTCAATTTCATCATTTGTTCCGGGGTCTTGTCCTGCAAATTGATTGCAAGGAAAACCTAGTATAACGAAACTATCTGAACCATATTTTTTGTATAGTTCTTCAAGGGCAGCAAATTGTGGTGTAAATCCGCATTTGCTTGCGGTATTTACAATCAAAACAACTTTTCCTTTATATGTATCTAATTTTATTTTCTCACCGTTAATTTTCTCTACTTCAAAATCATAAATATTCATATCCTATCTCCTTAAGTAATTATTAGGGTTGAATAAAGTACTAAGTTAGATATAATAATCTAAATATATAAACTGACTTCATAAACCCCTTTTAACTATCTTATCATATTTTTGTATTAATTTCAAGGGCCATTAATAATTATAGAGTTTACCTTCTATTATTACTCAGATAATGCGAGTAAAAAATAATGGGTTCATATATTAATGAAAACCACTTGCTTTGCCCTATAGTTAGATAAGTCTATATGTCCAGCCTAATTTATAATGTCTAATCTTCGAATTTCTT
>CAZKXV010000223.1:0-2994 GCA_964556835.1 uncultured Clostridia bacterium | reverse complement strand
TTAGTTTGCGTGAAGGTATGCACATATTCGATGGAACGAGGGCATTACTTATAAATGTTAGTGCAGATAGCAACGCTGATTTGTCGCTTGCAGAGTTAGAAAAATTAGCTACTACAGCCGATATTGAAGTTATTGATAGAATTCACCAACGCCGAAATACCCCCGATAGAGAATTCTATATTGGTAGCGGCAAGTTAAAAGAAGTGGCAATGATATGCCAAGTTAAAAATATCAATAAGATAATATTTGATAATGCTCTAACTCCCGCTCAGACAAGTAGAGTAGGGAATGCGTTAGGCGGAATATTTGTAATGGATCGCTCAACACTTATTCTGGATATTTTTGCAAGACATGCAATCACCAATGAGGGCAAGTTGCAAGTTGAACTTGCAAGATTGAAATATAATTTACCAAGGCTATTAGGCAAAGGTCATTCAATGAGCCGTCAAGGTGGTGGAATGCAATCGAGAGGTGGTGGAGAACAACAACTTGAGAAAGACCGAAGGGTCATAAGAGCAGAAATTCGTAAGCTTACGGATAAGATAGCGAAATTAGAGAACCAAAGAAATCTTAGAAGAAAGAGCAGGGAAAAATCTGATATCAAAACAGTAGCTTTTGTGGGGTATACTAACTCCGGTAAGAGTTCCTTAATGAACAGATTGACTTCAGCAAATGTAGCGGTAGAGGATAAATTATTTAAGACATTAGATAGTGTAACGAGAACAGTTCATACAGCGGATAACAATAAATATTTGCTTAGCGATACGGTTGGGTTCATAAGTAGGTTGCCACATGAATTTATTGATGCATTTAAGTCCACATTAGAAGAAGTTAAACTTGCAGATTTGTTATTGAATGTTGTTGATTCATCAAGTGAAGATATGCTTCAGCAATATGACATAGTATTAGAAGTACTATCCGATTTGGGAGCACATGCTCCAATAATAACAGTATATAACAAGTCCGATATAGCGGGGGATTTCGTTCCACCTATGCTTAAGGATTCTGTACAAACTTCCGCAGTAACAGGAGAGGGACTAAAAGAACTAAAAAGTATTATAGAGTTACTCCTTTTTAAAGAAAATAAAGAAAAATAAATAGCGAAGTATGATCTATTATATTAGTATAAATTTAGAAGTTGCGAGCAATGCTCGCAACTTCTTTTTTTTCAATATGTAATTAATCTCTTATTAGCAGCAACTATTATTGCCACAACCGTTGCCACAACCACAACAGCACATAATAAGGATTAATGGTATAATGCAACCACAGCCACAACCATTGTCACAACATCCGCCACCACAGCTATTACCACAGCTATTACCGCAGCCACCGCAACAGCAAAGGACAAGGATCAATGGTAATAGGCAGTCACAGCCACAACCACAGTTATTAAATCCACTCATTTTTAATTACCTCCATAAAATTAAACCAAATTGGTTTAAAGTAGTTATATACTTCACAATACGCATTTTGTACTAAAAGTGTTACTATACTTGACATTGTGTATGAAAATATTTAGAATAGGTATAAGATATTAAGGAGAAGATTATGTCTAACAATAATTTGACTATGGATAAGCTAGTTGCTCTTGCGAAAAACAGGGGATTTATCTTTGCAGGAAGCGAAATATATGGCGGACTTGCTAATACTTGGGACTATGGACCAATAGGTGTTGAGCTTAAGAATAATGTAAAAAAAGTATGGTGGAAGAAGTTTATTCAAGAAAATCCACTTAATGTCGGACTTGATTGTTCTATCTTAATGAACCCCGAAACTTGGGTAGCTAGTGGTCATATTGGCGGTTTTTCCGATCCTCTTATGGATTGCAAGAATTGTCAGACTAGGCACCGTGCAGATGACTTAATAGAAAAATATATTCTGAAGAAGAAATTAGATTTGAGTATTGCGGGATATACAAATGAGCAAATGGAAGCGTTTATTGCTGAAAACAAAATAGTATGCCCTAATTGTGGCAAATGTGATTTTACAGGTGTAAGAAAATTCAACCTAATGTTTAAGACTTTTCAAGGTGTTAATGAAGATAGTGCAAATACTGTATACCTAAGACCAGAAACAGCACAAGGAATATTCGTGAATTTCAAGAATGTCGCAAGAACTTCAAGAAAGAAGATACCTTTCGGTATAGGACAGATTGGTAAGAGTTTCCGCAATGAGATTACGCCGGGGAATTTTATTTTCAGAACAAGAGAATTTGAGCAAATGGAACTAGAATTCTTTTGTGAACCTAATACAGAATTAGAGTGGTTCGCTTATTGGAAGAAATTCTGTAAGGACTGGCTATTGGGACTTGGAATGAAAGAAGAGAATCTTAAGCTTAGAGACCATGAACCTAAAGAATTGTCACATTATTCTAACGCAACAACAGATTTCGAGTTTTTGTTTCCATTTGGTTGGGGTGAGTTGTGGGGTATTGCTTCTAGAACTGATTTCGATTTGAAAGCACATCAGGAACATAGTGGCGAGAATATGGACTATATTGATAGTGTAAATAATAAAAGATATATACCATATTGTATAGAACCATCACTTGGTGTGGATAGAGTGCTTCTAGCATTCTTATGTAATGCTTATGAAGAAGAACAATTAGATAATGATACTAGAACTGTTTTAAAGCTTCATCCTGCTCTTGCTCCTTATAAAGTTGCAGTTCTGCCATTACAGAAGAAATTAGGGGAAAAGGCGACTGAAATCTATACTGAGCTTTGTAAGAATTTTTCAGCCGATTATGATTTGACTGCAAGTATAGGTAAGAGATATAGAAGACAAGATGAGATAGGCACGCCTTATTGTATTACGGTTGATTTCGATACATTAGAGCTTGAATCAGTGACTGTAAGGGATAGAGATACTATGATACAAGAAAGAGTAGCTATAGCTGACCTTATACCTTATCTTACTAAGAAGCTAGCATACTAATTATTAGATATTAGTGAATAAAGTATGGCTATTAATTTAATGGAATTGTATTGA
>CAZKXV010000222.1:0-2994 GCA_964556835.1 uncultured Clostridia bacterium | reverse complement strand
CGCACGCTGTTCGCAGTTCTTGCAATTCCGATTGCACCTTCAGCCGCCGCAAAACTCTCGTGACCTGCTAGGAATGCGAAACATCTAGTTTCTTCTCTTAGTAGCATAGCGCCAAGATTGCCGTGTCCTATACCTACTAGTCTTTGTGCGGCTACAGAACCCTCAATACAAAATGCCTGTAAGCCTAGTCCTATTGCACTAGCTGCGTCTGAAGCAATTACTTTACCTTGCTTTATTGCTATAGCAGTACCGAAAGTGTATGCCCATACTGCATTTTCAAATGCTATTGGCTGTACGCTCTTGACTATTTCATCAACATTTATTCCACGAGATAGGCATAATTCATTTGCTTCCTCAAGTGACTTGAATCCATATTCTTTCAAGGCTTTAGCTATTGTATCTTTTCTTCTTTCATATCCTTCAAATGTAATACTCATTCTAAATCTCCTTATTCGTTACGAGGGCATATGGTCTTGACTGCATCAGCGTATCTACCATATGTGCCAGTAGCTTTCTCTAGTGCTTCAGCAGGTGATGTGCCTTTCTCGATAGCTTCCATCATCTTGCCTAGATGAACATACTTATAGCCAATGATTTCAGAGTCACTATCTAGTGCTAATCTTGTAACATAACCTTCTGCCATTTCTAAGTATCTAGCGCCTTTGACTTTGGTGCCGTACATTGTGGCTACTTGTGAACGCAAGCCCTTGCCTAAATCTTCTAATCCTGCACCAATAGGTAGTCCGCCTTCTGAAAATGCAGATTGGCTTCTGCCATATACAATTTGTAAGAAGAGTTCTCTCATTGCGGTATTGATAGCATCACATACTAAGTCAGTATTCAATGCTTCTAGTATAGTCTTGCCCGGTAGAATTTCGCTTGCCATAGCTGCCGAATGTGTCATTCCTGTACATCCTAATGTTTCTACTAATGCTTCTTCTATAATTCCCTCTTTGATATTCAATGTTAGTTTGCATGCGCCTTGTTGAGGTGCACACCAGCCTACACCGTGAGTAAGTCCACTAATATCAGTAATTTGTTTCGCTTGTATCCATTTGCCTTCTTCTGGGATAGGAGCGGGACCGTGATTAGGACCTTTTTTCACGCATAGCATTTCTTTCACTTCGTGCGTATATTGCATTTTTGCCTCCATAATTATTAATATGAGCATTATAACATATTCCAATACTTCTATCAATTATTTTGTCTATAAACTCAATATTTATCGTATTTTCTTGTCTAATTTGCATTTTGCTTGCAAAAAAATCGCTCTAGTGCTATTATATATTAGATTATTAAGCAAGGAGTATGAAATTATGGCTTACAAATTCAGTGATAGATTGGCTAATCTTGAGGGCAACGCAATAAGGGAAATTTTCAAATTACTTGGTCAAGAGGGTATGATTTCATTTGCAGGCGGGTTTCCCGATGCTAGTATTCTTCCATATAAAGATATTGCGAATATTAGTTCTGAACTATTAGCTAGCGATAATGCAAAAGTGTTTCTTCAATATGGTGCGTCAGAAGGTTATATGCCTTTTCGTGAGCAATGTGTTAAGCACGTTAAAAGATATGGGATAGAGGGTATAACTGAGCAGAATGTTACTATTGTTAGTGGTGGGCAACAGACTATCGATTTGACTTTGAAAGCATTTATCAATAAGGGCGATTATGTGTTGGTTGAAGACCCTACTTATCTTGCGGTTCTGCATATTCTTAAGACTTATGAAGCGAATGTTATAGGTGTGGATAGTGAGGTTGATGGTCTTGTTATTAGTGATTTGGAAACGAAAATTAAGAAGTATAACCCCAAAGTATTGTATCTCGTACCTACTTTTTCTAATCCGACTGGTAGAGTTATTTCACTAGAAAAGAGAAAAGCTATTATTGAGCTTACTGCTAAGTATGGTGTTATACTACTTGAAGATGACCCTTATAATGAACTTAGATATTCGGGCGAGTGTGTGCCTAGTATGAAGAGTATGGACACTACTGGGAATGTGATATATTCCGCTAGTTTCTCGAAAACTATTGTTCCGGGGCTTAGAACTGGGTTCTGTATAGCTAGCCCCGAACTTACTCGTAAGATTGTGCTTGGCAAGCAAGCTACCGATGTGCATACTTCTTTGTTGTCACAAGCTATTATTACAGAGTATCTAAAGAGAGGCTTGTTCAGTGATAATGTGGATAGAATGATTAAGCATTATAGTAATAAGCGGGATATTATGATAGCTGCTATTGATAAGTATATGCCTTCTTCTTTTTCTTACACTAAGGCTCAAGGCGGTTTATTTATATGGGGCAAGCTAGATTTCGATGTTGATACTACTCAAGTTTTCGGTCAGGTTACAAGTCTTGGCGTGGCTTATGTTCCCGGAGCGCCTTTCTATGCTGATGGGTCAGTCAAGAATGCTCTAAGACTTAATTTCTCAATGCCGAAAATAGAAGATATAGATAGAGGGATTAAGATACTAGGCGATTTTCTGAAAAAAGTGGAAAGAGGTGAATAATGAAGAACATTTATGATATTTTGGAAGAAAGAGGATTTATCAAGCAGACTGTATACAAAGATGATTTGTATCAGTTATTAGGCTCTACCTCTGTGCCTTTCTATATTGGTTTTGACCCTACCGCAGATAGCTTGCATGTTGGGCATTATCTTGCACTTATGGCAATGAGCCATATGCAGAAAGCGGGACATACTCCGATAGTGCTTATTGGTGGTGGTACTGCTATGATTGGCGACCCATCGGGCAGAACGGATATGCGGTCTATGATTACCAAAGAAACTATTGAATATAATTGCGAGGCTTTCAAGAAGCAAATGTCAAGGTTCTTCAAGTTTGAGGGCGAGAATGCTGCTATTATGGTCAATAATGCTGATTGGTTGCTTGACCTCAACTATGTCGAGTTTATCCGTGATATCGGCTCTAATTTCTCTGTCAAATTCAAATCTATAATCAAGTGGTGTGTTTATCAATTCATCGCGCATTT
>CAZKXV010000221.1:0-2996 GCA_964556835.1 uncultured Clostridia bacterium | reverse complement strand
AAATACAACGTATTGAGTTTAGCTATTTAGTATAATTAATTAGCTTTTAACCCTAGTTTTATCTCTTATTATACAGTTTTAATCCATATTTTCTAATATCACATTATTTATGACTTATTTTTTTGAATCTAACATTACAATTCTATATTTATTTGCTATTATGATAAAGATATTGACAAATGAGAATAATTATTATAAAATAAGCCTATGAAAGAGAGTAAAGATTATATTCGTAAACATGTTGATACTATCATCTTGAACATTTTGCAAGAAGGAGATAGTTACGGTTACGAAATTTTGAAAAATATAGAAGAAAAGAGTGAGGGGGTTTATGCTATAAAACAACCTACCCTTTATAATTGTTTAGCTAGGCTGGAGAAGATTGGCTACATTTCTTCTTATCAAGGCGATGAATCTAACGGTGGTAAAAGAAAATACTTTACCCTTACCCAAGTTGGCATTGATGTTCTTGAGAAAGAAACTGCTGAATGGGAATTTAGCAGGACTTTAGTTGGCAAACTATTATCTAATAAAGAATATGACTTAAGTACTCCCCCACCTTTCGACCCCAATAAACTGCGTCCAATGACTAAGAGAATACAGCATAATCAACAAGATGAGTCTAATTACAAAGAACATAAGCCTCAGAGTGAAGACACAGAGCCATATTCATCTGCTCCTATGCAGAATTATGAAACTCATCAAACAGCTTCTTCTAAGAAAATTGACCATTCAGAGAGAATGATTGAAATTGCGAACGCTCTTGCAAAAGCTAAACATGAAAAAGCTACAACTCCAACAATTCCGATATCATCTAATCCTTATACTGATACTAACCTTGCATATTCTTTGGAAGATATACCTGAAAATGAGGAAATTATCGAAAATATTCATAACCTTGACCCCAATTCGCAGAATTATGTTGAAAATACGCAGGATTATCAACATAATGAATATGAGGAATCTGATAATTATTCTGAGGTACCAAGTCAAGTTTCAAGGTTGCGTGGATTTGCATTAGGTCGTGATGATAGCAAGAGGAAGCAAAAAGAAAAGAAGGAACTACAAAATTCAAAATCATATAACTTATTATTCGGGAAGGGTGAAACTGTGGATGCAACTGCTGTACAGGCTACAACCCCTTCAAACAAAGGTAGAAATAAGAATACAGCATCGCACAAACAGCTTTCTATAACTGAAGCCATTGAATTATATCAAGAAGAAACCGCAAAAAGAGAACAGATAGGGTGTGCAAGTACCTCTACCTCTAACTTTTTTAGTTCATTATCCGAAATTGAGAAGATACCTAATCAAGAGCAACAAGCTCCTCAATACAACCAGTATTTAGAGCAAGTAGCCGATTATAATGATTATCCTAATGAAGAAACGCCAGTAAATATGCCTGCTACACTTAAGAGGTCTCCTAAAGGCTCAAGAGTAGTTGAAAATATTAAGTATAGAGAATTACGTGAAGATGAAGTTATGCTCAATACTGACCCATATAAAGTGAGATTGGGCGAGATCTTTGATAATTCATATATGGAAGAAATCGCAACACCTGTAGCAAGAAATCAGAATACTGCTCATTCAATTAGTAGTTTAGCAAGCAAAATGAGCATTGAAGGTCATCAAATGCGACCATATTCAAGAGCACATACTACATCTTATTATCTATCAAATTTCATCCATAGCAATCAGATTAACAAAGATTGCTCTACCCTATTATATATGCTTATGGTTGTAGAAATCTTTGTGCTTTATTTTTTCGCAGATGCAAGTATCAACTTAGGATTGAACCTCTACATTACTTTCGCTAGTGCGTTATTAATTGCCCCCGTTGCATTATGGATAAAATACGCAGCAAAACCATTTAAGCGTACCAAAGCTAAATTCAGCTTCAAAGTATCGATATTAACTTCGATAATGGTGTTTCTAAACTTATTAGTGATAATTATGCTTGTTGGATTTTTTGCCTTTTCGGCGGATATTTCGAATTTCAACTCAATGCTAGAACCAATAATAGTGCCTACTATAATTATTGCAAATATTCCACTTTCTACGATAATATATAGTTTGCTATATAATTCAGGTAGATATAATGTTAAAACGGGCTTAATTGCTCAGAAATAGTTATTCTTTCTTTATTATAATTACTTCCCCCTCCTCTTTGATGTCGGAGGGGCTTTCTATATTATTTGTTGATTGAGCAGATTTAGCTATTATATTCGTTTCAATTTCTTCTTCTGACTCACCATAAGTGATTTGGTGGTAGTCTTTCTTAGTTATTTTACTCATAATACTGAACATCTTGCTCTCTATCTTATCTCCGTTCTTAACACAGATATAGAATATGTATATCCCTAATCCGAGAATTACTATCCACGCAATTATTCCCCAACCTGCAAATGGGATACTGAAAAGACCTCTTTTAGCTAGAATTGTTATACCTATAGAAATAGGACGACATACCAGCTGGACAATGAAAAATGACAGATAACTCATACTTGTAAGCCCTGCAATCATACAAATGATATCATCTGGAAAAACAGGAAATAAGAACATAAGAATAATTATTGTTTTATCCCTGCCCTTAACAAATCTCTGATATTTTTCTAGAGCCTCTTCCCCTGCAATCCATTTAACTAGACGCACACCATAATGTTTGCCCAAGAAAAATGCGAACATTGAGCCTAAAACTTGACCTATATAACTATAAAGAAAAGCTAGTCCTGAGCCAAATAGTTCATCTCCCACGATAATAACGATATTAGAAGGGATTGGAATTATAGTTACTTGCAGAAATTGTATTATGATGTATATCCAACCCGCAGTCTTACCATAGTCTTGTATTAAATTCTTCAAACCATTATAGTTTTCAATTCTGTTTAGGGCTCCTGAATAAATTAATATACCATATAGAACAATAAATAGAGTTCCTATATAAACAACTAAGATACAGAATCTATAAAGACTATCAATATTTTTGATTTTACTAA
>CAZKXV010000220.1:0-3000 GCA_964556835.1 uncultured Clostridia bacterium | reverse complement strand
GAACCTATCTGATTATTATTATAAGCATACCAAGCGACCATAAGAGCTATTCCTAATTGTGCGATAATTTTCTGATATGGTGCCAAGCCCCTATTATCTGAAGACTTTATCTTGATATAATCATCTAGAAAACCAATTAATCCATAAGACAAAATAACTAAGGAAGCATATTTGCCTATGGTAATGCCTCTCCCGCCAAAAATAAAAGTTAGTCCGACTACTGGTATGATGAATATAATACCACCTATAGTAGGACAACCCTTTTTCATCTTATGATTATCTACATAAGATAGAATTGGTTGCCCAGCTTTCAGGCTTTTCATAATCCTTATTACAAAAGGAGAGATAACCATTGACACTACAAATGCCAACAGCAAAATTGCTACATAACTCATAAATATTCCTACAGTGCATTGATTACAGTTTGCTTATCTGAATAAGGTGTTTTTTCACCTTTAATCTCAATGTAGGTCTCCGCTCCTTTTCCTGCAATGACAATTATATCCTCAGCTACGGAAATAGCTATTGCATGGGCAATTGCGTCGGCTCTATCATTAATACAATTATACTCACAATCTGTGGAAATTATACCACTTACAATATCTTCAGTTATATCATCTTGCTCTTCATATCGAGGATTATCGGATGTAATAATTGCATAATCAGAAAGGTTGCCAACTATAATTCCCATAATAGGACGCTTAGACTTATCACGGTCTCCACCACAACCAAAAACACAAATCAATCTTCCATTTGTAAGCATTCTTGCAGAAGTCAACAGATTGGATAAACTGTCAGGTGAATGTGCAAAGTCGATTACAATAAAACGCCCACAATCTTGAATTACATTAAAACGACCATTAATTTCTTTTATTTGGTATAATGCTCTTATTATTGATTCATTATCAATTCCACTCAGTTTTGCAACGGCCATAGCTGAAATTGCGTTATATACATTATGCTCGCCATATAATGTTGTAGTTATATCAAGAATATCATCAAATACATTCACTATATATTTGCATCCTCCCTTGACAATATGATAGTTAATAGCGAAAATATCTGCAGGAGAATTTAGCCCATATGTGATAATCGGCATTTTGCATTTACGACTTATAATAGGATATTTATCATCATCTGCATTAACAACAGCCATTTTCATATATTCAGATTGGAAATATGAAATCTTTGTAGCTGCATAATTTTCCATACTTTTAAAGAAATCAAGATGGTCTTGAGAAATATTTGTGAACACACCTATTTCTGACTTAATTCCACATAATTTCTTCAATGCAATGGCATGTGCTGATGCTTCCATAAAGACATATTCAACACCGCAATCAACCATATCTGCTAGAATTTTGTTCAACTCGTATGAATCGGGAGTAGTTAGAGTCGCTGGAAGTACTTTGTCAGAATATATCGTTCCATTAGTCCCTATTATTCCACATTTATATCTAGCCTGCTCGAAAATAGCTTTTAGTATATAAGTGATAGTTGTTTTACCATTTGTGCCAGTTATGCTTATGATTTTTAGTTTTGATGATGGCGTATCAAAAAATCTTGTGCAAAGTCTTGCATAAGCCTCTCTTGTATCAGTTACCTTGATTATCGGGACGGAGCTTTCAATATCTTTACTACAAACAATTGCGACTGCTCCTCGTGCAATTGCTTGACTTATGTATCTATGAGAATCTACTCTCGTTCCCTCTATACATACAAAGATATCGCTTTTTTTTACTTTCTTAGAGTCTATTGCGATACCCTTAACATTAATAATAGTGTCACCCTTAAATTCTATGTAGTCTATTACGCTAATCAATTCATAAAGTTTCATACCTTTTCTTCCCCCCAATCTCTAGCCGCTTAGTTTTAATATTGTCGTTATATTCGTAGTACAAATACTGTTCGGGGCGGGTACTTGGTCAACAACTGTGCCACCTTCCCCCACTAATTCTGTAAATATACCTAGTTTATATAATTCTCCTCTAGCTTCAGCTAGACTCATTCCTCTTAAATCAGGCATTACTATTTCTTTTCCGTAAGCCTCAAGTTCTTCAGTTGTATAATGCGGTGTGATATTTTTGTAGCTTACTATGTTCTGAAAAATGTCTCCTACATAAGGTGCAGCTACTAAACTACCATAGTATAACCATCCCTCAGGCTCATCAACCAACATCAAAGCAACATAATTACCCTCATCTGAATCTAAGTAACCTAGAAATGATGAAAAGTATTTACCTTGAGCTATTGCTCCATTTTCATCATATTTCTGCGCTGTACCAGTCTTACCACCTATAGTATAACCATCAACTTTTGCATATTTGCCGCTACCAACATTTACAACGCCAGCAAGTAAATCACTCATAAGGTTGCTTGTAGCTGTAGATATAACTTGCTCTTTTTCGATAGAGGAATGCGATAATACAACTTGACTATTCATTTCCACACTCTGCATTAGATAGGGTTCAACCTTATAACCACCATTAATTATCGTTGCCATAGCCGATATTAATTCTATACCCGTTACTGCAATAGCTTGCCCGAAACCTATCCTTGCTAAATCGACATTCTGCACCTTTTTTTGTGGGATAATTATCGCTTGTGCCTCTCCTGCAACATCTATTCCCGTTTCACTAGTGAAACCAAGTTTGTCGATATACTCATACATTTTCTCTGTACCTAAAGCAAGTGCTGTTTCCATAAATACTACATTACAACTATTGGCTACGCCCTCTCTGAAGGTTTGACTTCCATGTCCTTCTTTCTTCCAACATTTAATCCTTTGCCCATCAACAATTTTGTGATTAGGACAATAAAACATGGTGTCTTCAGTCACTATACCCTCTTCAAGCCCAGCAGTAGCAGTTACTATCTTGAATGTTGATCCAGGTTCATATACATCACATACTAACGTTGACCTTGATGCACTCATAAGATAACTAATATCATCACGAGGGATATCGTTCAAATCAAATGACGGATTCTCAGCCATTGCAA
>CAZKXV010000219.1:0-3010 GCA_964556835.1 uncultured Clostridia bacterium | reverse complement strand
ACTTTACGTTATAAGTCATTGATATTTCATCAATATCATCAGGTCCTAGTACTACGCCTGCTGGAACAAGCTTCTTGCCTGCTGGCGCGCTGCGAGCACAACTGCAAGCTCTATCTCTGTGCCTTCACCGATATTGATAGTCTCATCAGCAGTAACACTTAATTTATCCCATACAGCGTAAGACATACTAAATCCACCTATTAGCATAATTGCTAGTATAACAACCATTATATTTCTTGTTTTCATTTTAATACCTCCTTAAGGTTAATTTTTTTATTTAATAGAATATCTATCTATTAGTAATAATAAAAGGTGCCTACTTGATATCTTTCACTGATATCTAGTGGCACCTGGCTGACTCTTAAAGTCCCTATAGTTTTGTGTCATTACCTTGCGGTAACTTTACCTATTCATAATTTTTTGATAAAAAAAAGCCGCTATATACTAATATAGTGGCAACTGGCTGACTCTTAAAGTCCCTTTAGTTTTGTGTCATTACCTTACGATAATTTTACCTTTATCAATTCTTTATAACAATAACATAGTTTTTATTAATCTATTCCAAATATGATTGATAATCATATATGAACTTCTTTATACTATATTTCAGCACTTAAGCTTCTGTAACTTGTTTTATAGATAATAGCACAGTACATAACTAATAGCAAGAATAATACTCTATTTTTTTATAATATATAAATAATAACAATTTACTTTTTTAGAAGTATCTTATTAACAAAGATTTCAACAATTTCAGGATCAAATTGAGTACCCGAACAGTTTCTTAATTCGTTAATTACTTCATCTTCCTCTCTGGCTTTTCTGTATGGACGATCACTCATCATTGCATCATATGAATCGGCTATTGCAATAATTCTCGATTGAATTGGTATTTTTTCACCTTTGAGACCTTTAGGATAGCCTTCCCCATCCCATCTTTCATGGTGTGCAAGAACAAATGAAGCTATTTGAGAAAACTCATTTACTGAACTCAAAATACGATATCCTATTTCTACATGTCTTTTAACCATAAACCATTCATCAGCATTTAATTCCTTTGCAGTATTTAGTATTTTTTCTTCAATTCCGATTTTGCCGATATCATGCATAAGTCCAGCTAATCTAATCTGATTGATTCCATCTTTATCAAAATTCATTTTGTTAGCAATAGCTTCACAAATGTCTCCAACTCTTGTAGAATGAATCATTTCTCTATTATTTTTTTCATATAATGTATTGAGAATAAGCTCAATTGTTTTGTGACGCATACTTAAACTGTCTGAAAGTTTATGTCTATACATCTCATCTTCTGCCTTCTTAAAGATTTCATCAATATCTTCTGTGCTATTATTTTTTATTGCGAACCCTATTGAAATAGATAAAATCCCGTATTCAATTTTTTCATTTTCTACAGCTTTATTTATTCTATCAATTATTTTTTCTGCTATTTCAGGATTGGATTCTGGTAAGAGTAGTACAAATTCATCACCGCCAATTCTTGCAACCACATCTTCTATCCGACTCTCGTTCTTAAGAATATTTGCTACTTTTTGTAAAATTAAATCTCCTGCCTTATGACCAAAAGCATCATTTGTTAATTTTAATCCATTAACATCTGCCATAATAAGAGTAAGTGGACTATCTTTAATAGAATTAATTCTATCTAATTCATCTTCATAATACCTACGATTATATAATCCTGTTAACTGGTCGTGATAACTAAGATAAGTAATCTTTTCCTCTGATTTTTTATTCTTTGTAATATCTCGACTAATGCCAATAATACCTATGATATTGCCATTTGAATCATAGTAAGGTGTCTTTAAGGTGTCAGCTAGAATTTCTTTTCCATCTGGAAATACAAGCCTTTCTTCATTACGTCGTGATTTAGCAATCTTAAACATTTCTAAATCATTATGTCTAAAAAATTTCGCTATCTCTAAATCAAATAATTCAAAATCAGTTTTGCCGATTATTTCATTTCTACTCTTACCAACAAACTTTGCAAATTGTGGATTACATCCAAGATAAACACAATTAATATCTTTATAAAAGATGAGGTCTGGCATTGAATCCAATAAAGAAATAATTAATTGACTCTGTCTAATTTTCTCCTCCTCCGCCAATTTTAGCTCTGTTACATCGTTCATTACTGTAAGAAAATATTTTTTCCCTTGACTTATAATAATTTCACCCGAAAAAAGACCATCCAATATATTGCCGCTTTTAGTTTTTACTTTTAACTCAAAATTAGATATTGTTCCATATTTATTTAACTTTTTAGATAGTGTTTTTTGCATATCTGGCATAATAAATAAACCCATTTCACTTGCTGTTTTCCCTATTACCTCATCTTTTGTATAACCAATTGAATTAATGAATGCAGTATTTACATCTATAAACTGTCTTTCCGGGAATTCGCTTAAAGCCATTAATGAAGGATTATTATCAAAAATCTTATTAAACTTTTGTAATGCTTCTTGTTCTTTCGAAATATCCTTTGATATACCAAAAACACATTCCTCTCCATCCCATTCTCCGAACCAAATACGTGTTTCCGCAGATAGTGTATCTCCGCTTTTTGTTTCTAAAGGCAAAGGACAAGTATTTCTTTTCCCTTCAAACATATCTTTAAATATTATTTCAGCTTCTTTTCGATTATTCTTAGAATGGACATCTAATATATTTTTCTTCTTAAACTCTTCTGTGGAATATCCAAGTTTTTTGCTCGCCGCACTATTTACATATCTTATATTACCTTCACTATTTCCTATTATAATTATGTCTTCAATAGTTTCAAAAAAAGTCCTATAATTCTGCTCGCTTGTTTTTATTCTCTCGTGATATAAATTATATTCTGTAACATCAATCAATAAGTAAGCAGTATAACTATTCTTTATATTATAGTCGCTTGCTTTTACGTTAAACCATTTTTTTAATGAATTTATATAGAAGTGAACTGAACCCATAAAAACGGACACTATAAATAAAAAGCCTCCTGTGATAGAAT
>CAZKXV010000218.1:0-3014 GCA_964556835.1 uncultured Clostridia bacterium | reverse complement strand
TATTTCTTATATCTAAAGATAATTCTTCCCCATTTCCCCCAATCTGTAATATTTATATCCAGTTGTTTTTGTGGTTATCCTGTGTCAAAAATTAGTTCTTTATCATATTGCAGTAAATATAAACCTTTAAGTAATAATCTGATTAATTCTTTTTGTATTCTAACTTGATTTTTTATATGTATTAGTTGTATAATAGTATCTAGTTTAATTAGAAGAATTTTGTAATAATTCAAAGGAGAATTACACATATGATAGGCTTTAATAGCGAATTATATCTTTCGAAACAGACAGAGCAGATTAACAAACGAATAGGGAAGTTTGGCAATAAATTATATCTTGAATTTGGTGGGAAATTATTTGATGATTTTCACGCAGCAAGAGTTTTACCTGGTTTCGATGTAAATGGCAAAGTAAAATTATTATACAAATTAAGAGATAAGGCCGAGATAATATTTTGTATTAATGCGGGAGATATTGAGAGAAATAAGATTCGTGCTGACCTTGGAATTACCTATGATATGGATGTAATGAGACTTATTGATAATTTAAGAAGTTGGGACCTTAATATAAATAGTGTAGTTATAACTAGATATTCAGGGCAACCTGCAGCAGATATTTTTTGCAAGAAACTAGAGAGAAGAGGGGTTAAGACTTATATCCATACATTTACAAAGGGATATCCTACAGATGTAAAGACTATCGTTAGTGATGAAGGCTATGGTGCTAATCCTTATATTGAAACAACTAAGCCACTCATTGTAGTAACTGCTCCAGGACCTGGAAGTGGTAAACTTGCAACTTGTCTATCTCAAATGTACCATGAGTACAAAAGAGGAATTAAGGCAGGTTATGCGAAATTTGAGACATTCCCAATATGGAATATACCTTTAAAACATCCTGTTAATATTGCATATGAAGCAGCAACAATTGACTTGAAAGATGTTAATTTAATAGATTCTTTCCACCTTCAAGCTTATGGCGAGACAACAGTTAATTATAATAGAGATTTAGAAGTTTTTCCTGTAGTTAAGACCATACTGACAAAAATTACAGGCAGTTCACTATATGAATCACCTACAGATATGGGTGTTAATATGGCGGGATATGGGATATTTGATGATGAGATTGTTAAAGAAGCAAGTAGACAAGAAGTTATAAGAAGATATTTCCGTGCTCAATGCGATTATAAAAAAGGATTAATTGATAAAGACACAGCAGAGAGAATCCAGCTTATTATGAATGAGCTAAATCTTGTGCCTAATGATAGAAAAGTAGTAACGCCTGCTAAAGCTAAATTTGAAAAGGAAAATGTTCCTTCTATGGCGATTGAATTAACCGATAAAACAATTGTTACTGGCAAGACAACTAATACAATGAATGCATCCGCAAGTGTTGTTCTTAATTCTATAAAAATACTAGCAGATATTTCTGATGAAATTCATCTTATTTCACCCCTTGCATTAGAGCCAATCGTAAGGCTCAAGAAAGATGTATTGGGGCATAAGAGTCCAATACTTAATCTTCAAGAGATTCTAATAGCATTGAGTATTAGTGCAGCACTTAATCCTACTGCAGAACTTGCACTTAGTAAGCTATCACAATTAAAAAATACTGAAGCTCATTCATCTAATATTATTAGTAAGGCAGATGAAGACATCTTCAGAAGACTTGGAATGAATCTTACTTGTGAGCCAGAATTTCCAACTAAAGATTTGTATTTCGTTTAACAACATTAATTAATCATTTTGAGAGCAACACTTTAGCTTTTGCTCCCTTTTTTAATAAATTAGAACACTATCTATCGCAAAATTCAATAACAATACCTATAATCTTACTATTTCTTTTATCGAAAGACAGTTTTCCCCATTCTGTAATATTTCTGTTCAGTTGTTTTTAGTTATCCCTTATCAAAGATTAGCTTTTTATCATATTTCAATAGGTATAGACCTTTAAGTAATAATCTTATTAATTCTTTCTGTATTTTTACTTGATTCTTTATTCTTCTAAGTTTAAATAACTGAAACAGATTTGATGCTATAAATATCATCCCTGCTATTGTCTCTATTGCATTACCACTATGTACATAGCAATATTCTAAGCCTGCTTCTGATTTTAGATTATTAAAGATACAGTTTTCTATATTCCATCTTGCCTTTATTATTTTATAATATGCGATAGCAAACAATCAATTTGCCATTCTCGTTCTTTTTTAACAGCCTCATTATTATTTGGAAAAACCAAATTCATATATTTTATCGCATAATCTGACCCAATCATACCATGTTCTTTCATATGCCCTGTTGCTACACAGTGCCCAACGACACGCAATGCTATTCTTATTGATTCATCTTGACACTGTTTTGCGAGTTTATGCACTTTAAACCCAGCTTGTCTAACATTGTTCATATTGGCTTTTTCTTCTTGCCAAAGATAGTTTACCTGAAACCCATTTTTAATTATTTCATTATTTAAATATTCATTTGCAGAAATTTGCAATATATGTGTAGCTAAATTTAATGCCCATCGGGCAACTTGAATCTTCGATGCCGTTTCATAAACCGAATCAAGCTTATCTCTTAAATTCAAGTTATCATTAATCTTTAATTTTACCTTTGTTGCCATTTCACTCACTAGTTATGAACATCTTTATTTTTTATCATTATCACTCAACATAACTCTAATTAAAATCATATCATAATTGCTTTATTCAGCTTAAACACAATATTATATCCGATATGATTTGGTTTTAGAACAATCAATAGGCTTGATGACCTTAAAATTGTAAGCACAAGTGTTTTTTCATTATTCTCTTTTTCGTGTAATTCAGGCACAAATGATAATGGTAATATTGATGAATATTTTTACGGTTTAGCTTAATAGAACAATTTAAAAAAAATAGTCTAAGACGGATATCCTAAAGTATATATTGTCCTTATACATGCTGCTTTACAACATTAACATAAAAAATAAGGTACTTATTATGAAAATTGAAATTCGCAAACCTGTTCCGGGGG
>CAZKXV010000217.1:0-3015 GCA_964556835.1 uncultured Clostridia bacterium | reverse complement strand
TAATAAGTACAGGAATATTAGATTGAATATAACTTTTTGCTGTATTATAATTATCAGTATAGTTACTTAAATTTATGATATGGGATTCGAAGGTATAACCTTTTTGTGAAATATAGTTTCTTAATCCATAACTAGCTAGTGATGGGAGAGATCCTCCTATTTCATCTATATTAATACCTGCATTAAATAAATCTAATAAATCATTTAATAAATTTTTTAAAGTACTATCCATATTAATAAATTGGCTTGCAATAAGATATTCTAATGGATAAATAATATCAAGCAAAGCACTTACTACTGAAATTGTCCAATTATTTGTATTCATTTCATCATATAAATCTACCATTGTGTCTACAATAGAATTTGATAATGGTACAGATAGAGATGAAAAATAATTACTAAAATCTCCTGATGAGTTTATATCATAAGTTTCAATACCTTGATACATATTAGGAAATAGCACATCATAATAACCCATAATATTGGCTCCCGCAGCGGTAGCACAATGGTTAGTAATAGAAGTAGCGATACTCATATTATATGATGGGAAATATGTTTTATTGTTAGACACACTAAAACCAGGATCAGAAGATGGGTCACCTATTTGATAGTATTCAATAACGGTGTCATTAATGGGATGTGGGTTATTAATGATATTCAGAGATTCAGCACTGCCACTATAAGTAATATCTTGCAAATCTATATAATTTGTGTCAATTAAATAGTCAGCAATATCTAAAATAAAAGAAACTTTCATAAGTGTTTTTGATAAAGGTATTCCACTAGCAATTTTATCCATTATACTACGTATTACACTATTACCCCAAACCTCGTCTGCAATTGCATTATCTCCATTGACACTAACTTTTTCATTATTAGCGTCAAAGCTCAAACAAGCTTTTGATACATTTGTATAATCGTCATCAATAAATACCGTATAATTAGCATTTCCGGTTAAACATAATGATACAATTTCATAAACTTTTCCAGGCTCAAATTTAACATTATAAAAACTACTTGAACCAGAAGAATTTGCACCATAATCAACGATTTCATAAAATGCATTATTATCATTGTTTAATATCCCCGTAAACACCGAGCCATATGCTACAGAATTGTTTATGTTTGAAGTTATTTGATATATTTTATCAGTTTCCGGTATAAATGATAAAGTTTGAATAAAAGCAAAGGGTCTTGCTTGCCTATCAACTTTTTTACTATTTAATTCAGTTGTATTGGTAATATCTTTAATCTCCTCGATATTTTCAGTTTCATAATCATAAACTTCAACTGGTATAAATTCCCAATAATCGCTATGATTATTCCCGACAATAATATTGTTACTTGAATCAATATTTAAAGATCCTAAATAAAGCGAACTAGAACATTTTATTCTATACTGTGTATATCCATTTATAGAAGTTCCTTTATTTTTTTGCGTATAACACTCATAAGCAGTTGATTCTTTCTGTGCAATTTTTATTTCGGTAATGCTATTCATATAATCATTACGTAATACTTTATCTTGTCTATTTGCAGGATAGTATCTATATCCTAAAGTTGATGAAACTAATTCTTTTTTAAATTGTTGTGTTTCGGTGCCTTGAAAATCTGTTGCTTTCATTATTGAACCATTGGAAGTGCTAATAGTAGACATGAATTTTCCAGTAGAAACATTTCTTATATAGAATGCTTCAGATAAATCTTGCTCGGTACCTACACGCTCTAGTTTCCAATCTTCGACACCGGTTGCTCTAGCATCAATGTTATTTAAGCTCGCTTGTATAACATCAGTTTGAGCTTCAAAAACTCTCCTAAACCAGCTCCATTTAATTCTATAAGAATTAATTAAGTATTTTGAATTTCCACTTTTATTAGTTGAAATTTTATAGTAATTTCCATCATTGGTGCTAATTGTAAATCCTTGTGAAGAAGTGAAGTCTTTAGTCCCTATTTTTAATGAACCATTTTCACTTGTATAAGGCATATCTATTGTCATGCCTGTCGTATGCATTGGTATAAGTTCATATGAATTAACACCTACATATTTTATTTTGAATTGTTGATTGGTTGCACTATTGGATGAATTAACACCTATATTACTATGATTTGACGTTGCGGAGTTGGTAACATCAAAATATTTGCCGGTTTTTCTATTCTTGAGTTTATAAACTCCTCCATTTATTACATCGTATGTATAATTAGTAAGATTATCTGTTATTGGATCAAAATTAAATGTTATTGATTTTTGATTAGTATCTTCATCACTTTTTTTGAATTCATTTTTAATAAAGGCTTGATCTTTTTCTGTATATTCAGGAAAATCCTGATTGAAAATTTCATATTTATCTTCTTGACTTGATTTTTTATTATCATTAACATATCCATTATCAGAAAGTATTTGAGAAGATAATTCTTTTAGCTCTGCTATCGTTTGAGGGACTTTAACTCTATTAATAGACTCTCTTGCCTCTTTGTATTCTTCAATACTTATTGATATTGTTTCTGCAGTACTGACTAAAGTATTTGATGTATTAAAAATAACTAAAGATATAATTACTATAATAAAAATTTTAATTGATTTCATGTTTTCTCCTCCATTATCCCTTAACTTTTCTTTCTTTTGGCTAATATATCATATTCTTTTATATATGTCAATATTCTATCGCTCTTTTTAACAAAATATCTTTGTTCTGTATAGAGCATCTATATAATATCCTTTTTAAAAGAAAATATTATTTGGCATATTAAACATACCTTATAAAAAAGATAAATCTTTGCCAAATGATCTTCTCTTATATACTCATTTTCTTTTTTCACCCCTCTATCATTTCTTGATAAACTACATTTTTGTTGATAAGACAGGTGACGGTTCTAAGACAGGGGACGGTTCTATAAGATAGGGGACTAAGACAGGGGACGGTTCTATGTCTTATTGCCTTTCTATCATTATTATTCGAAATGCTCCTTCAATTATTAATGAATCAAAGCTACGCTTTTGTATTACTTCTGCAA
>CAZKXV010000216.1:0-3021 GCA_964556835.1 uncultured Clostridia bacterium | reverse complement strand
TATAAAATTTCAAAAAAGCTAGCTTCAAAAACTAGCTTCTTCTACAGTCTGAGGTTATTAGAAATTCTAATAACCTTTCTTATATTATTATCTTTATCTATAAATCTAAGCTTTATTATTAGAACCAAGAACATTAACAAGCTTATGTTTAATCATCGCTTGCATATCAGCACGGGCTACTCTAAGGTATTGTCTAGGGTCAAAATGGTCAGGGAATTCAATAAAATGTTGTCTTATTGCAGCAGTGAAAGCTAGTCTTAGGTCAGAATCAATATTTATCTTGCATACTGCCATTCTAGCAGCTTCTCTTAACATATCTTCAGGGACACCAGCTGCACCTAGCATATTTCCGCCATATTGATTAATCTTCTCAACGATTTCTTGTGGAACACTTGATGCGCCATGTAGAACTATAGGGAAGTTAGGTAATCTGTTCTCAACTTCTTCTAAGATATCAAATCTTAATTGTGCAGCGCCCTTAAACTTAAATGCACCATGGCTTGTGCCTATTGCGATAGCAAGACTATCAACGCCAGTTTTTGCAACAAATTCTTCTACTTCATCAGGTCTTGTATATGAAGCGTCCGCTGCATTTACATTTACATCATCTTCGATACCAGCTAATCTGCCAAGCTCTGCTTCAACAACAACACCTCTTTCGTGAGCGTATTCAACTACTCTCTTAGTGATTGCTATGTTATCTTCGAAACTATGGTGTGAAGCATCTATCATTACTGAAGTAAATCCGCCATCAATAGAGTCTTTGCATAAATCAAAACTATCGCCGTGGTCTAAGTGTAATGCTATTGGTAAGTCTGTTTCTATTATTGCTGCTTCTACCATTTTGAATAAATAAGTAGGATTTGCATACTTTCTTGCACCAGCAGAAACTTGTAATATCAATGGTGAATTTACTTCTTTTCCCGCTTGTGTAATTGCTTGGATTGTCTCCATATTGTTTACGTTGAATGCGCCTATAGCGTATCCGCCTTTATAAGCCTTTTCAAACATCTCTTTTGTTGTAACTAATGCCATAATAGCCTCCCAATTATTTAAGTTATTTTAGGGTTTTATTCTTTCTTATTCCCTTTAATCGTAAGCATTATATCATATTTATGCCTTAATTACAATATTATTTTAGTTTTTCTTGTTATTTATTTGTTAATGATATATAATAATTGAAGAAATGACTATTACAGCATCTTATCAGCATAAGTAATGGTTATTAGGAGATTATTAATGGATTCTAGAATGATTAAACTGGCGAAACTACTTGTAAATTACTCTTGCGACTTGCAAAAAGGTGAAAATGTTTTCATAGAATATACGGGAGTAGCCCCCGATTTTGTTAGTGCAATAATAAATGAAGTATATAGAGTAGGAGGGTTCCCTTTTGTCAGTAGTAATGATAGTAGAATAATGAGAAGTATTCTTATGCAGGGCAATCGTGAATTATTTGAAAGAATGGCAAGTTTTGATTGCGATAGAATGAAAGAGATGCAAGCATATATAGGTATTCGTGGTGGACATAATTCGTATGAGCTTTCGGATGTTCCCGATTCAAATATGAAAGATTTCCATATACACTACGGGCATCCCGTTCATCACCAGCTTAGAGTAAAGAACACTAAGTGGGTAATACTTCGCTATCCAACAGAAGCAGTAAGTCAATTAATGGGCATGAGTACAATGGCTTTTGAGGACTTCTACTATAATGTTTGTACTGTTGATTATAAGAAAATGGGCGAATCTATGACCCCACTTGTAGAACTTATGAATAAAACTGATAAAGTGCATATAATAGGTAATGGTACGGATTTGACATTCTCTATCAAAGACATTCCCGCAATTAAGTGTAATGGGGAGAGAAATATTCCGGATGGGGAAGTCTATACTGCGCCAATCAGAGATAGTATTAATGGTGTGATTAAGTATAATGTCCCTTCTATCAATGGCGGTACGCTATATAATAATGTGCAATTAGAATTTGAGAAAGGCAAAATAATAAAAGCAACTAGTAATAATACTAAGAAACTCAATGAAATATTAGATACTGATGAGGGTGCAAGATATGTTGGCGAATTTGCTTTGGGTGTCAATCCGGCAATAAATAAGAGTACGGGCGATATACTATTTGATGAGAAAATTAGTGGCTCTATACATCTTACTCCCGGTTCATGCTATGATGATGCATATAATGGTAATGAATCCGCTATTCATTGGGATTTGGTACTGATACAAACTGCTGAAGCTGGCGGCGGCAAGATATATTTTGATGATGTACTGATTAGAGAGGATGGTCTTTTTGTAATTGACTCGCTAAAGGGCCTCAATCCTTAGTTAATCGTAATTTATTTGGATTACTTTGTTAAAATAATGGCAAAACAGTTGTCAAATTATGCCATTTGTTGTATGATAGCTGTAAATTAATAAACACAATTATAAACTAATTAAAAAAAAATATTTGGAGGTCATATATATGATAAAAGTTGGTATTAATGGTTTTGGTAGAATCGGTCGTTTGGTCTTTAGGGCTGCTTGTGAGCGTGATGACGTTCAAGTTGTAGCAATAAATGATCCTTTCATCGGTTTGGAGTATATGAAGTATATGCTCACTTATGATACTGTTCATGGCAGATTCAATGGTGATGTAGAGATTAAGGGAGATAAGCTTGTTGTTAACGGCAATCCTATTACTATATATACTGAAATGAAACCTGAAGAAATTAAATGGGCTGATGCTGGTGCTGAATATATTGCTGAAGCAACTGGTATTTTCATTGATACAGCTGGTGCAAGTAAGCATTTTGTAGGCGGAGGAAAGAAAGTTATTATAACTGCTCCTGCTAAGGGTGCTGAAATTCCTATGTTCGTTATGGGCGTGAATAATAAGACTTATACTTCTGATATGAATATCGTATCAAATGCAAGTTGTACTACAAATTGCCTAGCTCCTCTTGCAAAAGATATTGATGATAATTTTGGTATAGTTGAAGGTCTTATGACTACTGTTCATGCAAG
>CAZKXV010000215.1:0-3029 GCA_964556835.1 uncultured Clostridia bacterium | reverse complement strand
TGGGAATACACGCCTTATGAAATAGGTTTAGTAGCTGAATATCACGGAAACAAGAGCAAGTCACAATTGATTAATAGCATATGTAATGCATACTATTCAGAAGGCTTTGCAAGAACTAAGCGACTTCCTAAGATAGATAAACTCATAAAAGATCTAGAAAAACCTAAAAGCCCTAAACAAAGCAAAGGCGATATGATTCTCCGAGCAATGGCGAAAGAAAAAGGGATTAAGCTTGAATAAGTGTTTTGATTATGTTAGAATATTAATAGAGGTGAGACATGAATAATCTTTTATCCGATTATAATAGCAAAATTAAAGTATTTTTAAGTTCAAGATGCGGTGAAAAAGCATCGGAGTTGCTTGTTATAAGAAGATGGATTAAGACAGCTTTAGAAAGTACAGGTATTTTTAATGTTTTTGATTATAACGAAACAAATGCTTCCTCGCAAGAAAACAAATCTTTTTATTTAGATGAGCTTGATAAATCCAATATTTGCGTATTCCTTATAGATGCTGATCCTATTACTACTCCCGTTATAGTTGAATTTAACAGAGCTACTCAATCTGGCAAGAGAATACTAGTATATGCATTAAATGACAAATTTGATATAACTATTAAAAAACAACTGAAATATAAATATGTTACTGTAGATCACTATAAGGAATTTGCAGAGAAATGTATAGAAGGGGTTTTATTAGAGGTTTTTAATGGATACCAAAATTTAATAAATAATAAGGGTTGCGATTTTGATAGTGTAAGTGATTCTATAGATTTGAAAAATATTATGATAAATAATGAAATAGTGTTATACAAAGATGACTATTATAAAGGATTTTCTAAGACTGAAAAATATATTTGTGATAAAATAGGACACTTTTATGATAAGAATAGGTTTGGCAAATCAGATAAAAATGATATTAATTCATTAGATGATTATGTTGTAAGTATTTTGAGTTCAATTTATGATGGAGTAGAATATGACAAAAAAATTTCTTTAGGGATAATTAAAGAAGTAAAAAGACAAAAACTTATGACCAAAGTTTGTACTGATGTAGTAAAAGAACGTTATAAGATTCTAGATTATTATTTTAATTTTAAGTACGAGGATGCTCTTAGTAATGTGGAAAAATTATATGATGAAATCAAGAATAATAAAGACATCTATTTTTGGCTAAGAGATGATGTATTACTTGATTATCGAAATCTAACCTTAAAAGCTCCTAACGATAAGGATTATAAAAAATATCTTCATGTACATAAGGAAATTGATTCATTAGGACATCAAATTCAGAATCCAACAATTGATAGATATATATCTAATTTTAGAAATAATTTAGCTAAAAGAAAAAATAAAAATACAATTAAACCAGTATATAATAGAGTACTGATTTCAAATTATTGGCAAGAAATTGAAAAAATTGTTCAGACTGTGGTGAGCAGTGTTATATATGGGTCGTACATTGGAATCTACCAGGCTATAGGTATGATAAAAGATTTATGTTATTATTTGTCTAATCAATATTCAGATTTTATTTTTAGGAAGACACTAATAACATCCAGTATTATTTATGGTGATAATGATGTAAAGGATATTCTTTTTAGATATGGTTTTGTTTTTGGAAATGGGAATACAGAAGACCTAAACAAGCTTGTAGATTTAATTAAGAATCGGTATTCATATGATAAAAAAAGGTTGCTTGAAACTCTAAAACCAATAGTATATTATATGTCTGATGAAAAATTCGCTGAGATAGAAAAACTATTCTGGGAATTTGCTGAAGACTGTTGCGAGAATAATCAATACTTAAAAGATGAATGTTGCAATTTTATATCGACAACATGTAAAAGGCTTAATCAAGATAGAATTATGGAGTTTATTATTTCTATTAAGAATATAGATAATAATAGGATTAAAGGGGTAATTAATGATATTAGTTGCTCAAGTATTAAAATAGATAAACTAAGTAAAGAAAACTTAAAAATTTATAAAGAAATGGAAAAAAACCAGATTAAAAATGGTGATTTGCTTAATTTTGATTCTGTAGTTGATTATTCAAAAATAATAGAGAAGATACTAAAAAGTATAATAACTCCTAATCCAGATGGGAATACATATAGTTATTGTGGATTGGGTACATTAGATAAACTATTTTTCTATTTGTATAATAAAGCCAATTTGAGTAATATAATAAAAAAACAAATAATTGAAAAACTTTGTTTTCATATTATACAACCTAGGGTTTCTAGAGGAGATATAGTAATCGCATTAGCTTCTTTATGTATTCTTGCAAAGGAAAGTACGCTTTGTAGTATAATCAAATTAAAAATCCAAGAGATTAAGATTATTAAGGATGATATGCCTGATTTTTTGAATAGATATTCAAATGAAATATTAGAATATATGTTTGATATGCTAAAAATGATATGTGGTTTGAGTTTATGGAAAGCTATAGATTACATTGCTGAAATCAATGTATATTCAGATAGAGACAAATGTCATATTCTTAAATTTTGGAATGAAATTGGTTTAGATTGGTTGAATTGTACCAATATTAATAATGAAATCCCTATAGTGGTAATAAGCTTTATTAGTTCATGTGTTAAGAGTGAAAAAGCCGAGTTATATACTAGGGCAATAGAATCTTGTAATATTCTTATGACGGAGGGAGATAAGTTTGGATGTGAAGATTTTTTATTAAAAGAGTTGAGCGGTATTAACAGTATTAAGAGCTTATATATTTTAAATGCGTTTATAAATAATACAGTTAGTAAAGAAACAAAAGATATTGTAATAGGCAAGTTGACAGGGGATAACCATTATTTAGTTAAGATGAAGCTGCAAGAATTCATTAATAAGAGCTAATAGAAATAATAGAGAAATATTAATAAAAGGCAACAAGTTAATACATTGTTGCTTTTTTAATGCAATAAAATAAGGAGGTAATGATGGCGGTAATTAGAAATCTGGTTGTTAAGATTGGAGCTGATATTAGTGGTCTTAATCGTGGACTGAAAATGGCACAACGGA
>CAZKXV010000214.1:0-3046 GCA_964556835.1 uncultured Clostridia bacterium | reverse complement strand
ACTATATCTGCGTATTTGAAATTTGACAAAATGATTTCTTCTTCAATAGCTGTAGCAAAAATTGCACCAGGGTCTTTTATTGCTCCTATCATAGGTTCTATATTTGTTGTCATATAATTTTCCTCCTTTAATTACGTTTCGCTAGTGTCACAAATGGTGAAACTGTGCTGCTACCTTTATAAGGTGTCAATGGTTTATTCCATATTGGCTGGCCATCAACCCTATAAATAAATCTGAATACATTTTCATCATATAGGAATCTTACATGTATCGAACTTGCTTGCTTAATTCCGCCCTTATCAATTAATAAATATTGACCTAAGTCTGCAAGTATTATATCTCCTGCTTCTCCAGCTTTACTACATTGCTCTAGAGGCATTACTGGTCTACCAAATAATGTCGCATATGGTTTTTCACTTAATCCACCTGCAGGAACGTATACTGGTTTGTCTCCTATTTTCAACGTATATAAATGTGGCTCTAATTCTTGATTGATATACCATACAGCATTAGCCCTACTTCTTGCCCATAATCTGTTCCACATATTAAGCAGATTTTCTACAACTATTTTATCAGTAGATGCCTGACCTGATTCTTTTGGAACGATAACTGTTGCATCACTCTGCAATATACCAAGTGGCTGTCCTGTACCTAAACCATTCAAAATAGCATCATCCATTCTAAAACCAAATTCCTCAGCAAAAGCCTCCTTAATAACACTTTCTAGTGCTGTACTATCTTGCAATAGTTCATCAGTCGCATAACATAATCCTGTTAGCTTCTTGAGTGACAACTCCATTTGTCTAAACTTTGGTTTGCTCTCTGCAAGCTTATCAGCTTCATTCTCCCAGAATGTTTGGACCCCACCCCATCTGCTACCATTCTTACGACTGCCTTCTGCAATAGAGTTTATCTTTATACCATTAGCTGTTGTTGATATAGGTATCTTCTTGACCTTGCTTGCTAGAATACCCGTTTCATATGTACGCTTAAGCAATTGTGTAACAAAGTCTTTCTGTACAAGAAATCCGCCATCTGATGGATTACTTTCATTAAGACCACTTGCAGAACGTGTTGTTAACCTGCTGTCAAGTGTGCCTCCTGGTGATGCGCTTCTGTATACAGCCATCATTTGTTCGCCTAATGTTTTGAAGCTTCTCTCATCGTTGTTTGGGCTTGGCTTTGTTTCTATCTTTTCATCAACTCCAGTTTCTCTCTTCTCTTGGGGTTGCATTGCTAGAACTTTTTCCATATTGGTTATGTTCTTGTCAAATTCACGTATTTGCACCTCCAGCTTATCCAGCTCAGTTTGTTCCTCCACTGTTACAAATCTATCTTCACTACCTGCTTTATCTAGAATTGCCATTGCGCTTAACCTTGAATTCTCTCTTTTTGCCTTCATTTCTAATATTTTTTTAATGTCCATAATTCCTCCAATTACATTATGTTAAATCTCTTTCTTATTCCTTCAACTTTCTTTTTGTCTTTTTCCTTTTGTTCTAAGTTCAACTTGTTTTCAGCCTCGGTTATACTCGTACGATATTCTTGATAACTTTCCATTCCTCGCACTCCCACATCCGTTTGAGTATATGCAGGAAACGTCACAGGCGAAACATCAAATAATCTTACTTTCTTCAACTCTCTAATATCAATACCCTTTTCACTCCGCCACTCATCATCCTCTACAATAAAACCAAAGGACATTTGATTAATGTCCCCTCTCTCAATACTTATTTGTAAATCTCTTGCCCATCCCGTATCAGGTGGATTAATTCTTACCCTTAACCCTTTCTCATCTTCAATAAGTTCTAGTGTGTCTGACTTATTCCTGCCTAGAACATAATTCGGATCATGGTTGAATAGAGCTCTTATATCATCCTTACCTATTGTGTCAGTAAATGCTCCTCTAGCTACTTTTTCCTTGAATGGAAATATTCCACCTAGTGTTTCTGACCAACTGTCGAACACTGAAGCATAACCCTCAATCACTCCTTTATTTTCGTCCTCTTGTGGTCTCGCTATTCTTAACTCGGACATTGTAACAGTTCTTACTTCACGTGTTTTGTTCTTCATTTGCACCTCCTTTATCTGTACTTTGTTTTTCACTACTCGGTTGATTTGCACTAACCATATTCCCATTTACTAAATATAAGTCTCCTCCATCTTTAGTCGATATTGGATTCATTTCTTCCAATTTTCTAATCTCATTTATACTCATCCAACCATTCTGACGAGCTACAGAATACCCTTTCATTCGAGTTTCGAAATCGCCTCTTAATAAACCATCTACATTAAACCTTGAGAAGTAAATAGTTCGCTCTTGCTCGCTAAGTAAACTTTTATATATAGATTGCTCAATTCTAATTAACCATGGCCTTATAGTATGCACAACAAATTCTATGCTTTGATGCTCAATATTAGAGAAAGTACTTCGCTCCAAATCACCTACCATATGCGGTGGCACTCTGAATATTCTACATATCTCATTTACTTGGTATTTTCTTGTCTGTAAGAACTGTGCTTGCTCGGGAGGAATACCTATCTCATGATATTTCATTCCCTCTTCTAGCACGGCTATCTTGTGTGAGTTCTTGGCACCTTGATATACCTTGTTCCAACTATCTCTCAACTTATCAGGTTCTTTCACTGTTCCAGGGTGTTCTAGCACTCCACCTGGTCTTGCTCCATTTCCAAAAAATCTCGAGCCGAATGTTTCTGTAGCTATCGCTAAACCTACTGCCTCTTTGGCTTGCTCAATCGGTGATATTCCCTTAACCCCATCATAGCTTAAGCCTACAATATGAATTATTTGCTTAGCTTTATATACAAGAGTTCTGTTATTGTCATTATCGTTATATGTATAGATGAGGATCCCGCTTTCACTTTCTCTCTCTACTTCCATATTCTGTGGCTTAAGGTACCATAGCTCTTTCACGTGGCCATTCTTATCCTTAATAATCCTTGCATATGCATTTCCATATAATAAAAGGGAAGTCATCATAACTTCCCTAAACATAAAACTGGTCATTTCTTCATTTGCCATATC
>CAZKXV010000213.1:0-3089 GCA_964556835.1 uncultured Clostridia bacterium | reverse complement strand
TGTTGTTATGAGCAATGTCAATATGTCAAGTTCTGCTAAAGCAGGACAAGATTTCTTCCCACTTAGTGTGGATTTCGAAGAAAAAATGTATTCGATTGGGAAAATTCCCGGTGGCTATAAGAAAAGAGAAGGTAAGGCTTCAGACAAGGGCATATTAACTTGTAGACTTACTGATAGACCTATTAGACCATTGTTCCCTAAAGGCCTATTCAATGATGTTGTAGTGCAGAATACTGTCTTGTCAGTAGATCAAGACAATCCTCCAGAGACAATGAGTATGATTGCAACTTCTGTAGCTTTATGTATATCTGATATTCCATTTAATGAGCCAACTGGTTCTGTTATGGTTGGAATGATTGATGGCGAATATATTATCAACCCTAATACTGAACAAAGAGAAAAGAGTGTATTAGAACTTGCTCTTTCAGGTACTCAAGATGCTATTATGATGGTTGAAGCTAGTGCAAATGAAATAAGTGAAGAAGAGTTTGTGCAAGCAATACTATTCGGACACGAAGAAATTAAGAAAATATGTGAATATATCAAAGATATTATGGCTGATTGTGGCAAACCTACTAGAGAAGTTGAGTTATATAAAGTTCCTGAAGACTTGGCAAACGCAGTAAATGAATATGCTTATGATAAAATGGTTAAAGCTATGGATACTACTGTTAGAGTAGAACGTCAAGATAACGACGAAGCTGTTAACACTGATGTTCAGACGCATTTTGCAGAAATATATCCTGATAAAACAAGAGAAATCGGCGATGTATTATACGCATTAAAGAAAAAAGTTATTAGAGCTAAGATTATTAAAGAGCATATTAGACCAGATGGCAGAACTTTGACAGAAATTAGACCTATTTGGACAGAAAAGAATATTCTTCCTAGGGTTCATGGTAGCGCTGTATTTACTAGAGGAGAGACTCAAGCTCTTACCGTTACTACTCTTGGTACTCTAAGCGAAATGCAGAAATTAGACGGCATCGACGATGAGAAATTCAAACGTTATATGCATCAATATAATTTCCCTCCTTACTGTACTGGTGAGGCAAGAACACTGCGTTTTACTGGCAGACGTGAGATTGGACATGGTGCACTTGCTGAAAGAGCTCTTGAGCCTGTTCTTCCTAATGAAACAGATTTTCCTTATGCAATTAGAGTCGTATCCGAAGTACTAAGTTCAAACGGTTCTTCTTCTATGGCAAGTGTTTGTGGTTCTTCTATGTCACTTATGAATGCTGGCGTGCCTATCAAAGCACCTGTTTCTGGTATTGCAATGGGACTTATTAAAGAAGGAGATGAATATGTTATTCTCTCCGATATTCAAGGTCTTGAAGATTTCTTAGGTGATATGGACTTCAAAGTTGCGGGTACTCCACAAGGAATTACAGCAATTCAAATGGATATTAAAATTAAGGGTATCAATGAAAGCATCTTGCGTGATGCACTAGAACAAGCGAAAACAGGTAGAGCACATATCTTAGATAAGATGGCTGAAACTATTGATAAAGCTGATGAATTATGCGAATACGCACCTAAGATTAAGAGCTTTGCAATTGATAAAGATAAGATTAAAGATGTTATAGGTTCAGGAGGAAAGGTAATCAATAAGATTATTGAAACAACTGGCGTTAAGATTGACATCAATGAAGAGGGTATTGTGTTTATAGCAAGTGCAGACATTAATGCTGTTGATGCAGCCAAAGCTATTATCGAAGATATCGTAACTGACCCAGAGCCTGGCAATGAATACGAAGGCAAAGTAGTTAGAATACTTGATTTCGGTGCATTTGTAAGTATCACTTCTAACAGAGATGGTATGATTCATATTTCTAAACTTTCAAAGAACCGTGTTGATAAGGTAACAGATGTTGTTAATATTGGTGATTTGGTTAAAGTAAAGGTTATTAAGTATGAAAGAGGTAAGGTTGACTTAAGACTTCTTGATATTATCGAAAAGGCATAATTAATAGAATATTTGAATAATAAATAGCAGGTTGGTCGCAATCTGCTATTTTTTTGTATTAATGTTTTCATAAATAGCCTTGATAATCATACAATTAAGTATGAAGAACTCTAAAAGAACTGTAACCTGTATAATTTCTAACATTGTTATATGTATGATTATTGGAATTCTGGCACTTAGTGGCAGTGGTAATACAATAACCGCAATACAAGACAATTACAAGCCCTATTATAATGGAAATGGGGCAGGTGTAAGCATAATGATAAATGTTTATGAGGGAACAGAATATATTGAGCCAATATTAAAAGTTTTGGAACAGTATAATGCTTGTGCAACATTTTTTGTGGGCGGTATATGGGTTGAAAAAAATGTATCTACACTCCAACTTATTGCTAATAGTAGTAATGAACTTGGAAACCACGGATATTTACATAAAGACCATGCAGAATTAAGTTATAAACAGAATCATCAAGAAATAGTCATTACAAGTAGGCTAATATATGAAATAACAGGCATTAATATTATATTATTTGCACCACCATCTGGAAGTTTTTCGAATAATATGCTTAAAGTATGTGAAGACTTAAACTATAAAGTTATAATGTGGAGCAAGGATACTATAGATTGGAGAGATAGCGATACTAATCTTATTAAGACTAGGGCATGTAGAAATATTCAGATGGGTGATTTTGTGCTTATGCACCCCACAGAACATACGCTTGAAGCTTTGCCATTAATATTAGAGTACTACCGTGATAATAACATTCCGACTGTTACTGTATCACACAATTTAGAAGGGAATGAGGTATTATAATGCTTTACTTTTAACTGATATATACTTTATAATAAATTATAATGAGGTTAAAATGAATAAGATTTACACATTTAATAACGGGTTAAAATTAATTAATAATTATATGCCTACTACAAGAGCTGTTGCAATTGGTGTATTTGCGGGAATAGGTAGCGCTTATGAATCGCTACAAGAAAATGGATTATCTCATTTTGCTGAACATATGCTATTCAAAGGTACTACTGATAAAAATGCGTATGAAATTGCAGAGAGCATAGATAGTATCGGCGCTCAGATTAATGCTTATACTTCTAAAGAACTTACTTC
>CAZKXV010000212.1:0-3121 GCA_964556835.1 uncultured Clostridia bacterium | reverse complement strand
AGATAATAATTTAGATAGTTTCAGCAAAATTCATATTGATATAGAAAGATTTAGAGAAAATTCATATAGAGTTAGTGCTGTGCCTGCAATTATTAGTAATATTGATTTAGATAGTTTTTTCAAGGATATTTTCAGCGAGTTAAGACAATTCAATTCAATTAAGTTATCTGAATTAATGAGAGAAATACTTGCAACAAAAGCATGCAAAGCATCAATAAAAGGTGGAGATAAGTTGGATAATATTAGCATAAGTCTATTGTTAGAACAGATTACTGAAGATAAAATACCACTTCAATGTCCACACGGCAGACCTGCAATAATTAGAATTACAAATAATGAGTTGGAAAAATGGTTCAGAAGAAAAATTTAGATAAATTAATTATTGTAGCGGGAGCTACTTGTACAGGCAAATCCAGCCTTGCAATTAAGATTGCACAGTCTGCTAATGGCAGTATTATTTCTGCAGATAGTATGCAGATTTTCAAGGGTTTTGATATAGGCACTGCCAAAGTGACAGATATCGCAAATAGTGGAATAGCTCATTATATGCTTGACATCGTGGAAGCTAATGGTAATTATAGTGTTTCTGAGTATAGAGAAGATGCAAATAAATGCATCAAGAATATAATAAATTCGGGGAAACGAGTAATTGTAGCAGGCGGAACGGGTATGTATATAGATTCATTAATCTATCCAATGAGTTATGGAATGACGCCGAAAAATGAAAAATTAAGGCAATCTCTTGAAAAAGACTTAATTAAATATGGTAATCAATATATCTATGATAAACTTGTTGCACTTGACCTAGCAAGAGCAGAGAGTTTACATCCTAATAATACCCGAAGGGTAATAAGGGCGATTGAAATAGCACTAGATGGCGGAGAAAATAAATCCAATAACGAAGACAAAAGAGAGCCAATCAGAAAACATATAATGATAGGCTTAGATATGCCAAGAGATATATTATACCAGCAAATTGAAACTAGAGTTGATACAATGTTCGAGCAAGGTTTACTTAATGAAGTGGAAACTTTATACAAAATGATAGGTATGAACTCGCAATCTATGCAAGCTATAGGATACAAAGAATTTGCATGGTATTTCAATGGTGAAATTAGTATTGACAAAGTTAAATCACTTATCAAGAAGAACACTAGAAACTATGCGAAAAGACAATTAACATGGTTTAGAAAATATCCCAATATTAAATGGTTTAATGCTATTGATGAGAGAGATAAAGCTTTAGCATATATTATGGAGAACTTATGAAAAACATATCTACGAAAACTATAAATTTAGTTAAAGAAGCAGAAAACAAGTTAGACTTTAGTTATATTGAAGAAATAGCTTTATTTAATCAGGATAAAGTGCTTTCTAAATTCAGAGAACACAAATTATCATATAGGCATTTTGCTGGTACTACGGGATATGGTTATGGCGATGAGGGCAAAGAGAACCTAAATAGAATTTTTGCAGGCATATGTGGAGCGGAAGATGCATTCATTTCTCCATATATAGCCTCTGGCACGCACGCACTTGCCTTAATGATTAGAGGCATACTCAATCATGGTGACACCATAGTTAGCATTAGTGGGGCTCCATATGAAACAGTTACAACTCTTCTTACAAAAGATTATCCAACTTCTTTAAGTAATTCAGTTGCTTATAAGCAAATAGACTTAATTGAAGGCAAGGCTTTCGATTATGAAGCGATATCAATCGCCGCCCAAAGTGCAAATGTGATATATATAACAAGATCTAGAGGGTATCTAGATAGAGATGCACTATCAATAGCTTGCATAGCAGAAGTAATAAGATTTATTCGAGATATTAATAAAAATGTAATAATTGCTGTAGATAATTGCTATGGCGAATTTGTTTCAAAATGCGAACCTATTGAAGTAGGTGCAGATTTAATAGCAGGTTCTTTGATTAAGAATGCAGGCGGAGGCATCGCTCCTAGTGGTGGCTATATTGCAGGCAAACATAACTTGGTAGAACGAATTTCATATATGATGACAGCTCCCGGCGTAGGGAGAGAAATTGGCTCATATTCAAATGGATATAAAGAATTCTATCAGGGGCTTTTTATGGCACCTACAACGGTTCTAAATGCAGTTAAGGGATGTATGCTTTTCTCTCAAGTTTATGGCGATTTAGGGCTTAAAACATTCCCTAAACAAGGTCAAATATGCAAGGATATAATATGTTCTATTGAATTTGGAGCGAAAGAACCATTAATTGATTTCTGTCGCTCTATACAAGAAATTTCACCAATCGATAGTTATGTTCATCTTGAACCCTGGGCAATGCCCGGCTACGATAATGATATTATTATGGCGGCAGGAACTTTTAATGCGGGTTCATCTATAGAACTTTCGGCCGATTCTCCAATAAGAGAACCCTATATTGCTTACGTTCAGGGTGCTTTGACTTATGAACACGCTAAGCTTGCGGTATTATACTCTTTAGAGAGATATTTACATTAATACTTTCGAACCAGACCAACAACAATTCCAATAATATCAACTTCGCTTGCTATAATATCCTTCATAGTATCATTTTCGGGCATTAATCTATAGTAGTTTTCTTCCTTGAAAAATCTTTTGACAGTGGCGCTTCCATCTATCATAGCAACGACAATATCCCCATTATCAGAATAAGTTTGCCTATTTACGACTATCATATCGCCATCATTAATGCCTGCATTTATCATGCTTTCACCTATAACTTTGAGCATAAATAATTCATTATTATGCCGAAAAAGTTCGCTAGGCATAGGGTAAATGCCCTCAAAGTTCTCAACAGCAAGAATAGGTTCTCCTGCGGCAATATTACCTATAAGCGGAATATTTATAGTATCCATATTAGAAATATCGCCATATTGGTCTATAACTTCAATTGACCTGTATTTAGACTTATTCTTCTTGATATAACCTTTGTCTTGTAGCATATTGAGATAATAATGCACAGTAGAAGTTGAGCTTATATCCATTTCGCTTCCAATTTCACGATTAGATGGAGGAAAACCATTTTCCTTAGCATAAACTCTAATATAATCTAATATCTTTAACATCTTTTCTTCGGTATTTCTTTTCATAATATCACCTATAATTAGAAT
>CAZKXV010000211.1:0-3135 GCA_964556835.1 uncultured Clostridia bacterium | reverse complement strand
AATGGTATTATGCTCAACACCTGAATCATTTAAAATGGCATTAGATGTAAAGAAAACTCACAATTATGATACTAAGGTAGTAGGTACAATACTAAGTTTTGGTGCGGATGTTCGTTATCTTGACCGAAGAGCTGATGGTTATTTTGTTCTTAATGAGGGTGTCAAAAAGGCTTTTGTTAAGTTTGGTATTGATGATGAAAGAATTAGTATAATAGGCATACCATTTAAGAACGATACATCAATAGATACTCAAGAAATTAGAGAATTGTTAGATATCAAGAATGATTTACCTATAGTACTCTTAGATTGCGGTACAAATGGCGTTAGCAGTATGTTAGACAGCTATAATAAGTTAGTAGAAAGTTCAGTACAATATAATCTTCTTGTACTATACGGCAAGAATATCAAATTGCAAGCACTTATGGCAGCTAAGGCAGTAGGTAGGGATAGGGTTATACTTTTACTAGATGAAGAACAACGAAAGGATGCACAACAAGTATCTAATATTCTTGTTTCAATGCCTATAACTGGTACTATTATGAAAGCTTTAACTAATGATACTATAGTAGTAGTTACAAGACCATTTGGTGTAATTCAGAAACATAATTATAAATATCTCAAGCATTTGGATATAGTTAGAGTTGCTAAAGATGCTAATAGAGTTGCTGTTGATGTGGGAGAACTTGTTCTTGAGAAAAGTGAGTACAACAAAATGTCTAAAACAAGAGATAATTTCTTATTAGAATTAGGTAAAATAGATACAATGAATAATATTGCATTGTTGGAGGAAAAAAATGATTAAACATGTTGTTATGTACAAATTAAAGAGTACTGACGATAGAAATAAACTGGTAGATTTATTTATGACTATGAAAGGTAATATCCCTTCTCTAATTGATATTCAAAGTGGTTTTGATTTATTAGGACTTGATAGGTCTTATGATGTATGTCTAATATGTACTTTAGAATCTATGGAAAAATTAAATGAATATACAAACTTTCCCTTTCATAAATCGATTGCAAGTCAAGTTAAAATGCTTGTTGAAAAGTCTCATAGCGTAGATTTTGAAATTTAGTATTTAAGTTATTATTACAACTCTTTAAGCAAGCCAAGTGCTTGCTTTTTATATGTAAAATATATCGTAAACCTACATACACAATTTGGTTGACAAGAATATATATATGTATTAAAATACCCCTATGACTTCAAAAGATATTACTAGAATTTCAATTATGTGTGCCTTAACTATAATTGGTGCGTACATAGCTGTTCCGCTTCCTAATGCTCCTTTCACTTTGCAGACTTTTTTCGCTATGCTATCGGGATTAGTTCTAAGCAGAAGGAATGCAACACTCTCCCAATTTGCATATTTATTTATCGGATTAGTTGGTATCCCTGTATTTACTAATGGAGGCGGGGGATTAGGTTATATATTTAGTCCAACTTTCGGATATTTATTGACTATGCCTTTCATAGCATTTATGAGTGCAACCATAAAAGGATTTTCTAAGACTAAAACCTATATACTAATGTATATAATTGTGATAACATCATTGCTAATAGGTGGAATATGGTTAGTCTTTGTTGCAGGAATATATAAGACAGCACCAGTATCTACAATAATTTTTACAGTTTTTCTATATTATTTCCCTATCGAAATTGCTAAAGCTACTTTGGCACTACTAATACATTACAAAACTAAGAATATTATACCTGAATAATCACATTATATTTATAGGTGATTTTATGCAAGGAAGTTATATACTGCTTGTCGCAGTAGGGATAATTATACTAATTGGTGGTGCTAAGCGATTTTTGGCATCGATTAAAATTAAGGTCTTGACTGCTACCTTACTTATTATTGCAGTTACTATAGGAAATATATTTGCGCCTGTAATTTGGGGAATAGAATTGTACATTGGTTCTATAATATTTATATTAGCTTGCCTTGTATTTGTTTTTTCAAGTAGTTCAAGGATTATATGGGGTTCATTAGTATCTATATCCGCCATAGTAGTTCTATTGATAATTTATCAAATCAATATAATTGATAGATATTCTTTAACGGAATTTATGTCAATTGTGATGATTATAGCTATAATATCTATATCTAGTTATATCATTTCTAGTAATAGTGGGCAAGCTTTTGTGGTTGCTTTTTTAGCTGGTATGTTTTTTCAAATAATTTATCTATATTTAGATAGAAATGTACTTGTAATAGGGAATGATTATGCTTTCAATTTGGCGGTATACTCAGCATTTGCAAGTGTTGCGTTGAATGAAGGTATTAGTGCTATTGTATCGGAAGTATCTGACCAAACACCTGATTTATCTTTTGAAGCAGGCGAAATTGATGATAGTACTTCAAAAGACTCAGAAGACTAATATTAACTTTACAAATCTATTGTTTTTCTATATAATATCAATATGGTTAAAGTGGCAAACATTATAAGGAAATCTCTTGCATATAAGGCAGGAATAAAGGTTTCTGACAGCATAACTTCTATAAATGGAACTGAGTTTTGTGATATCATAGATTATATTTATGCGGAAAGCCTTGAGCATCTAGAAATAGAGCTATTAACAGGCAAGACTGTAATTATTGATAAATCATTTGAAGAGCCTACCGGACTGGTATTTGATGATAGCATTGAGCTTGTTCCTATGCGATGTAATAACAAATGCGTTTTTTGCTTTGTTGACCAATTACCTTGCGGAATGAGAGAGTCTTTATATATAAAAGATGATGATTATAGACTATCATTTTCAACGGGAAGTTATATTACTACAACTAACTTAGAAGCTAAGGATATTGAAAGGATTATTAAGTATAAGCTCAGTCCTTTGTATCTATCTGTTCACGCATTTGAGGATGATGTTCGCACTAAATTAACTAACAATCCCAAGTCTAAAGAAATGTTTAATATCATTAAGAGATTTGCTGAAGCGGGGATAACGATGCATACCCAGATTGTTCTATGTCCATCAATTAATGACAAAGAAGTTCTCAAGCAGTCTTTAACTGAGATGTTCAAGCTTTATCCTGCAATAAATACTGTTTCTATAGTACCTGTTGGCTTGACATCTTACCGTGAGAAATTGTATGATATCAAGCCAACAGGTACTATAGAAAC
>CAZKXV010000210.1:0-3135 GCA_964556835.1 uncultured Clostridia bacterium | reverse complement strand
ATACCGACTATGCCTGCCTCTTGAACTCTATCTATAATCTCCTTAGAAGAAGACTCCAAAGAAAGAGGTTTTAGCTTAACCTCTTCATATAAATGGTCATTAATTATTTCTAAATGTGGAATTTTGTTACCTTGCGGATTAGCTCTTTGGACTAATCCTTTTACTTCTCCAGAAACGGAGGAAAAAATATTACTTGAAACAAAACCTCCAGCTTTCGCAATAAGCGAACCTACTTTGACTTTGTCCCCTTTAGCCACAACAGCTTGTGCTGGGGCTCCGATATGTTGAATTAAAGGGAAATACAACACATCAGGTGTAGGCATTTCTTCTAAGACCTTGTCAGCTGTAAGAGCTTTATGGTCATGAGAATGCACACCTCTCTTAAAAGTTTGTGCCAATTTCGTACCTCCAAATATGATTATATATATATTTTAACATACTCTTTATAAAAAATGAAATAGTTTTGTATGATAATTCATGTTAAATAATTAACATTGCAACTTTTTTGTATAGTGATAAAAAAAAGAGATATATATAGAAATTTGTTTTGTCTACACAGAGCCTTACAATATATTATTATGAACTTTTATTCTGTTTTTTTTCTGTAACAAAAGTTGTAACGACCCCCAAAACAGCCATTAATATAAGAAAACCGCCAAAGAGCTTATTAAGTATGCCGCTATCCATATTGTTAGCAACAAAAGCGAAAATTATTGAAGACAATATTCCCGTAATGAATAGAGATTTTATTCCCTGCAATTTAATTAAGCTATTCTTTTTGTGTATTAGTATAACGACTATTGCCATTGGAATGAAAGCTATAAGATTAAGCCATTGTGCTTGTAGTTGTTCAACATTAAGAAAAAATATCAGAATTGGTATTAGAAGTGTGCCTCCTCCCATTCCCATTCCACCGATAACACCACCAAATATACCAGCTATTACAAACCATAACCAATCCATTTATTAATCTCCCATGAGAAGTTTAATCCCCGCAACTATCATCAGAATATAGAAAGCAAGACTAAGAAATTTATTAGACAGTTTTTTTAATAGAAATGCGCCTACCACACCACCGACCAAAACACCAATACTTACAGGTATACTTGTTGCGAAATCGTTATTGCCTTTGAACATATATACTCCTGCACTTATAACGGATAATGGAAGAATTACAGACATTGCAGTAGCTTGACTTTCTTTTTGTTGCATACCCCCTAGGAATTTGAAAGCCGGCACAAGGAACATTCCCCCTCCTCCTCCGAAAAACCCATTAGCTACTCCTGCAAAGAATGTAACTATGTGCAAGCCTACTTTCTGTTTTTTGTTTGGGGCTGTATTGGTATTTTGATTAGTGCTTTTATCCATTATTAGTTAGTTTATCGAAAAATTAATGATTTATTCATAAATGTATGCCTATATTAATTGATTAATGAGGTCTATTTATATTATTATATATACTAGTTCTAATTATATTAGTTCTATATAATGCTAAAAATATCAAAAGGTGGTTTTAGATGAAATCAAATATAAAAAAACTGTTATTATTCCTACTAGTTACTATGCTTATATGCACTCTAACAATGACTCTATTTGCTTGCAACAACGAAGATGAAGAAGAGGAGAATGAAGAAACAACAACAGAAGAAACAGTTGATGAAACTTTAATTGTCCCTAACGGAAACTTTGAGTTTACTGAAGATTCTGACACTTATCCGTTAACTGCAACAAATTGGACAGGCAAAGCAGGTCAAAGTAGTGGCACTTATGCAACTCTAGCTGATGAAGATAGTCTTATAACAGGTGTAATAAATGTTGATGGCACAATCTATGAAGCACAAAAAAATAAATGGGATAACTTAACAAATCCTGCTTCAAGAAGTGATAATGATGATAACGTTCTGCTAATTTATAATAAAGCAGCAACAGCCTATATGTATACTAATAAGGTATCAATAGAAGAAAATAAAAATTACAAAATTGAAGTTCATCTAAAAACCAATATTACTTCAGGTGGTGGAGCATATATTCAAATAACTGGCGATGCATACGCAGTTTTCGAAGAAATTGATACAAGTAATGCATGGCAGACTTTTACAATCTATATTCAAGGCTCTCATATCAAAAATACTAATATTGATATGAGTATTGGCTTAGGTAAAGGTAATACCAATACAGGCGATATGGTTGAAGGCTATGCAGTATTTGATAATGTTAATGCTGTAGCAATAACTGATACCGAGTATCAAGATGCTGAATTAGCAGATAGAATTACAAAATATTCAATGCTATTACCTGACACTACTATGGACTACACTACTAGCACAACAGCACCTTATTCAAGCGGTTCATACACTAGCAAGACAGGTACAGGAACTGGTTCAAATGCACCATCTGGCTCAACTCATGTTAAGAAAGGCATAATGGATACAACTAATCCTGATTGGCTAACTTCTACTTATGGCGCAAATCCTAAACCTGATGGTTCAATGGGTAACGTATTGATGTTGCTTAATATATCTTCTACTGCATCAGGATATGAATCTAAAAGCGACATAAGATTTGAAATTGGCAAATTCTATAAACTTAGTATAAAAGTATACGTTGATTTAGCAACAGCTGATGAAGGCGATGAGAATAAAGGTGCAACCATCAAGCTTACTGGCGCAGATACATTAGTAATCTCTAATATAGGCGATACTAATGGAAATTGGTCAGAATACTCTTTCTATATAGATGCAAATGACCTTAGACCTAAAGACTTTACACTAGAACTTTGGTTAGGTCAAGGTGGCGCAGATGACACTGATACCTTAACTGAGGGTGTAGCTTATTTTGATGAATTATCTTTAGTAGAGATAACACCTGCTCAGCATACTACTCAAGTTAATGCTCAAGCGGCTGATCCTGATAACTATTTGAATTTTGTAGGCAGCTTAGAATCAAGCAATCCAAATATAATTGCAAACAACAATCTTGATTCTATAGAGGCTTCAAGCGGTTTGCCAACTGGCTGGGTGCCACGTACTGAAACAATTGATATTAATATTTCAGAGGGTGACATCAACTTTGCGAAAGTAACTGAAACTGATTTAGATGCTTCTGACTGGACAACAGAAATACAAGAAAAATACT
>CAZKXV010000209.1:0-3143 GCA_964556835.1 uncultured Clostridia bacterium | reverse complement strand
TATGATTAATGGCGATATAGATTTGATAATTAATACGCCATCAGGCAGAAAGAGTGAATATGATGATAGTTATATAAGAAGAATTGCTATAAAACAGAAAATATGCTACATAACAACAATTGAAGCAGTTGAAGCCGTATTAAATGGAATTAAGTCTAGAAAAAGCGGTGCAATAGTTGTTCGCCCAATAAATAGCTATTACAGATAAAAAGTTACAATATTTTGAAGTTAAACGCTTAAGTTAAGCTTAATCTTTGTAGACAATAAAATACCTTCATAGGCTATTACCTATGAGGGTATTGTTATATTAGTCGTATTACTTAATAAAGCTAATTGGTATTAAGTTTAGGTGGTCTTTCACCCAAATAAGAATAGTACTTACATTCAATATTACCGTTATACAGTTTGCGATTTTTCATAGGTTTTTTGCCAAAATATTTAGGTAAATTATCATTACCAGACAGTACATACATTGACCAGTTATCTAGTTTCTTATACATTCTATACATATCATTATATAGAATTTTTATTTCATTTTCATCAAGTAACCTTTCTCCGTATGGTGGGTTTGTAATGATTATACCATAGCTTTCGGAACTTGTAATTTCTCGCATATCCTTGCAAGCAAAATCTATTTCTAATCCTGCTCTTTCTGCATGATGCGATGCAAGTATTATGGCTTTTTCTGTTATGTCGCTTCCTAGTATATTATGATTTTTCTTTCTTATTATTAGGTCCTCTGCCCGCTCTTTTTCTAGTTTTATACATTCTTTAGGAAAGAAGTCATATTTCTCGAATTGAAATTCACGGAAAAGTCCGCTAGCAATATTTTGTGCTATTAATCCTGCTTCAATAGGTATTGTCCCTGAACCGCAGAAAGGGTCTATTAAAGGTTTCTGAGCATTCCAAACAGATAGTTTTATCATTGCAGCTGCAATAGTTTCTTTGAGTGGTGCTTTCCATACCATATCTCTATATCCACGCTTATGCAATCCTATCCCACTAGTATTAATAGCAATTGTCGCAATGTCATTAAATATTGCTATATCTATTAAGTAATCTTCACCATCTTCTCTATTACATTCTATTCTATGATATTTCTTCATATTTTCTATAATAGCTTTCTTGGAAACTGACTGTATGGAGGGGTTAGAATGCAGCATGCTTTTCGTGCTTTTCGCCTTAATAATTATACGGGCATTTGGTGATAAGTAACTACCTATTTCAGAGTCTAGAATATTGTCATATAGCATATCAAATGTATTCGCTTCAAATTCCGAAATTTTGATTAGAACTCTATCAGCTGTTCTGAGGTTTACATTTAACTCTGCCACTTTTTGAAAGTCGCCATCAAATTCGATTCTGCCGTTTATTGCCTTGGCATCTATTCCCATTTCAGCCAATTCCCTTTTGGTTACTGCTTCAATTCCCGAGGCACAAGTTACTAGTATTTTTTGTTTATTCATATCAAGACTATATCATAATAATTATCATTAAGCAATTATATTAATTCATAACCTTGTACATTTTCGCATAAATATAATGCGAGGTGGAATATGAAGTATAATGGTATTAAGGAAGTAAAATGCGTTGTCTATCCTAATAATTATATTGTAGTTGCTAAGTCAAACAAGGTGCTTTCTTATATAATTATCAATCTTGCTATTTGTTTAGGTGTGTGTGCAACTATATTAATTTCGAAGTATATTGGTGGAACAGCTCAGGAAATAGTAGAAACGGTTTCAGAGAGAATTACAAGTAGCGGTCTTGTTTGATGATAAAAATCAAAATACACCCATTATTTGTTGCATTAATTGTTACAATGATAATGCTCGGACATTTATATGAATTTCTGAATGTAATAGTGGCATTATTCGTACACGAGTTAGCTCATTATCGTATAGCGAAAGCAAGGGGATACTCATTTGATAAAATTACTTTAATGCCCTATGGCGCTGTACTAAGTGGCAACGAAAATATTTCGAAATTAAATGCTTGTGCGGTATATCTAAGTGGCCCTATTATAAATCTTGTTTTAAGTCTAATTATTATAGCTATATGGTGGCTTGTTCCTTCAACTTATGGTTTCTCGAAAGGGCTTGTTGTAGCCAATTTGTATATTGGTTTATTTAATCTATTGCCCTTGTACCCATTAGATGGTTCAAAGGTGATTGTTAACTGTTTCAAAAACAGAAAATCTGCCCTTAGAATTGTTAAAATAATTGGTATTGTAATTTCTTTATTACTCTTTTTATTATTTATTATTTCGATATTCTTCAGTTTCAATATTTTCTTAGGAATAATGGCAATATTCTTATTCGCTGGCGCATATTCACAATCTAATCAGGCACAATTAGAACATCTGCTTACCGATACTCCTTACTATAAGGACTATAATCATGGTCTTAAGAAGCAGACAATCTGCATTCCTCTCACTATGCCTTTATATAGGGTGTTATCTTATATTCGATCCGATACTTTGCTTGATTTTGATGTAGTTGATAGTAAATGCAATAAGGTTTGTCATCTTGCGGAAGATGAGATGCGTGAAATTATGGAGAATAATGAACTCACTGCATTTATTTGTGATATTTTGTAGCAAAATTTTTTAGTTAGGGCTTGAATACTTTTGGTTATTGTGTTATAATAATCACTATGGATATTACGGAAAAATTACAACTGATAAAATACCCCATTCTCCTTAAACCTTTTTGCAGAGAATTCATATGGGGCGGAACAAAATTGATTTCGGATTACAACAAAAAATATGAAGGAAAAACTCTATCAGAAACTTGGGAAATTTCTGTTAATGATGATTTTCCATCTATTATTGATAATGGCGAATACAAAGGACTTGCATTAGCTGAGTTAATTGTAGACTATCCGGAAATTTTAGGTAAGCAACAGACAGAATTCACACTGCTAATTAAGTTTATTGATTCAGCGAAAACTCTTTCTGTACAAGTTCATCCTGATGATGCTTATGCTTTTGCAAATGAAGGAGAATTAGGCAAGACTGAGGCTTGGTATATTCTCGATTGCGTTGAGGGTGCATACATATATTTGGGTTTCAAAGAAAAAATTACAATAAAACAATATGAAGAATATATTATGGAAGGTAATATTGATAAATACCTTAATAA
>CAZKXV010000208.1:234-3166 GCA_964556835.1 uncultured Clostridia bacterium | reverse complement strand
CATTATAATTTTCTACATAATTATTTAACAAATATGTATTGACTTCTTCCAAATCATTTTCATTATTAGGAACAAAGCCTATATTATAATTCTCTAGTGAACCTATTTCAAAATACCCTATATTTATTACAGGATTTAGTAATGAATAAATAGAGCATTCAAAAAGCATAAATGTTACAAGCAAAGAAAAGGATAATACTAATAATATAACTATTATAATATTCTTTCTAAATTTTTTCAATTTGCTCCTCCTAGTTTATAATGAATTATTTTATTTCTATTTTTACTATTAAAATATAAGGAATATATAAAAGAAATCACAAGAAAAGAACCTATTCCAATTAACAAAACCATATAAGCAATTTTATTACTAAAATAAATATTTTTATCTATATAAGTATTTTCTAATATATTCACTCCCACAATATAGATTATTGCGGAAAAAAGATTAATAATAAATATATGCAATAAAGAAATTGCCAATAAGTCTTTATTATTAGCCCCTATGATAGATAAAATAGAATAGTTTTTTCTGTTGATATAATCTAAATAATATATTAACATTATATTGAAAAAAATTATGAAAATTAAAGCTGGTATAATAAGAGGTAGATACATATAGATAATAGCTCTCATTTCTTCTTCGGTATTGCTTTTAATACTATCCATAGTATACGCCCACCCATTTATGCTAAGATTATCAGAAATTATTGATAGTTCTTCTTGGCTAACTGATTGTCCGAAATCAATATATGCCCCTTTGATATTTTCAGGAATATCTAATATTATATCATCTATAGGACATATAACCATTTTATCCTTTCCACACTCTAACAAATAATCACTAATACACATATTCGTACCTGATTTTGTAAATTTAAGACACAATGCATCTTCTGCTAGAATACCAGTTATCATAATTTGAAAAGTTTCTCCATTATAATCCATATTAACTATATCACCTATTTTCAAGGTACTACTTGATGTAGATAATCCCCCAATATAACCATTATTAAGTTTTTTCTTTTCTCCCTTATATAGTTTCATTTCTAAATTGTAATACAAATAATCGCTCATTCCATAAGCACTATCTATTTGATTATTATAAGTGCAAGCTAATGAATTATATATATAGTAGACTTCTACCTGTTCAACATAATCTTCAAGATAATCCATAATACTCTTATTATCTATATCAAATGTGCCATCTGTGTTTAGAATTGGAATACTAGCATTTCTTTCCTTATATAAAATTGCATTATCATCAAGCAGCTCTTCAGTTATTTGCATATGATTCTTCATTTCCTCTATACTCATCAGCATAAGGCATATAGCTATCAAAGATACCACAAGTGTTGTTATCACTACTATATTGAGAACGAGACTGTCTGTTATTCTTCTAATACCAAATTTAAGAAAAGTCATACATTATTCTTCCTTATAGATAAATAATTCGTTCTTAATAATACTATACTAAGGATTAATGAAATAACTAAATATATAACAAATATATCAATATAATCCATAAATCTTAATTGCGCAAAAAAGACAGTTTTTATATTAGGGTATAACACAAATTTATCAATCAAATGATATAATATCCCACTTATAAGATTTATAAAAAAAACACCCATTATTATTATAATTACAGCGATTTGTGATATTTTATATTTAGTTGCACCTATAATTCGATAAATATTCATTATCTTATGTTGCTCTTGATAACAAAATTTTAGAAATACTATTATAGAAACTATGGATAAAAAAATCAAGGAAATCATAAATAAAAGGAGGTTTATATCCTCACTAGCTTCAAATAAACTTAAATTTGGGGGCTTCTCTATTTCGTATCCTGAATTAAAAGAGTTTTCCACCTGTCTTATTATCCTTTTATTCGAACGTTCATTTATAGATACTATTTCAACATATGAATACTCAAATTCAGGATTAATAGTACTGTAATCCACTTCATATTTATCATGCAGACTACTAAAACCAACAATTTGATAATCTTCGCCTAACAAAACAATCGTGTCCCCAATTCTATAACCATCTTCAATATAATATATTTCCCCTAGTACAGCTTCTCTTGTTCCATTTCTATTAATATTACTACCATTAGTCACATATAGATAATCATTAATAGTTCCAATAATATTATCCTCTAAATATACAATAATATTTCTTACATCTTGCGAATCATATAATGGCTCTAATCTACCTCTAAGATTTTCTATGGTATCCTCTTGTACTGGGCTTATTTTTGTCGTAAAATTATCATTATTTAGATTAAGCCCCATATACAAACTATATATAATCAGTATCATAAAACAGCAAACTAATTGGCAAACCAATAATAAAGAAAAGATAGCCCTATTATTGACAATATTCTTAATATTTATTCTTATCACATTTATCATAGCTATCTTTTCTTATCTATTATACTAATCCCTATAATATATATAGGGATAACCTACATAATAATTTACACCATTTACAGTGTAATACATATAACCAACATGTAAGTTTTGTTCAGCATTTCCATTGGGATCAACAGAAACAGAAACATTTTCACGATTAGGTGCATAAACAATAGAATCTAATTCTTCTTCTTCAAAATCTCTATTTGTTAAGGAAGCAATTGAAGCATAGATCTTCGATTGTGGCCCACCATTATCAAATGCATCAAGCATTTTTGTAGCTGTATACATATTATCTCCATAATCCTCGCCTTCGAATTCAAATTCAACTTGTGCCTCTTCAGGATATGTTAAATTTCCAATAATAGCATTTTCGTAAACAGTATAGTCTACATCATCAGCATAATCATTTAAGTTTCTATCACTATAATTCTTAAATGGATTATTTATTATATTTCCTAAATCAGAAGCGTATGCTACCAAACTTGTGCCTGCAGTCAGCATTAATGCTA